>JAJQBF010000099.1 GCA_021203425.1 Clostridiales bacterium
ATTTTAAGACGTAAGATGGTAGAGCAGAGGGATTAGGGATATGAAAAAAAACAGACAGGAAGCGCTTATCGAAATAATTAAAAATAATGATGTATCTACCCAGGGAGAGCTGACAAACCTCTTAAAGGAACAGGGCTATAATGTTACACAAGCTACTGTTTCAAGGGATATAAGAGATCTTCAAATTATTAAGATTCAAGGCTTGGGCGGTAAGCAGAAATACGGAATTACCGATACAAAAAATACTGTGGCTCATATAGGGGCTGTCAGAATCTTTAAAGAAGGTATAACCAGTATCGACCACGCAGGCAACATTATTATAGTTAAAACTCTTTCCGGTATGGCTAACGCCGTCTGCGCCGGAATTGACACTTTGGGCGACAAAGATATTTTGGGAACGGTTGCCGGAGATGATACGATTATGTGTGTAGTAAGAGATGAAGATGCCTGTATAAGGCTTACGGAAAGACTTAAAACAGACTGAAGAGTTGGTGATGGAATATGATTTCCGAAGTTAATATTAAAAATATAGCCATAATAGAGGAATCCTTTGTTTCCTTTGACAGAGGGCTTAATATTCTTACGGGTGAAACAGGAGCAGGCAAGTCTATTATTATAGACTCCATAAATTTTGTCTTGGGGCAGAGAGCGTCAAGGGAAATAATAAGACACGGCGCCGACGAGGCCTCGGTTTCTGCTATGCTTATTGTTGAAGGAGAGGAAAATAAAGCCGAACTTCGGGAAATGGGCATAGATGTAGAGGAAGACGGAGGACTTCTGCTTATGAGAAGTCTTAATTCAAGCGGAAAAAATGTTTGCAGAATAAACGGCAGGGCTGCCCCTCTTTCTATGCTCAGGGAGGCGGCGGCGCTTTTGATTGATATTTACGGTCAGCATCAAAATCAAAGCCTTTTGGACGCAAAAAAGCATATGGGGCTTTTGGATAGATTTTGCGGCGAAGAGCTTAAGATTCTTCTTAAGGAAAACGAAGAAAAATATACTGCTTACCGAAAAAGTATGAAACAATTAAGAGAGCTTAACGGTCTTGAAAGAGACAGGGAAACAGCTCTTGAAATTTTGTCTTTTCAGATAAATGAAATTAAAGAGGCAAATATCAAAGTCGATGAAGAAGAGGAGCTTAAGGAAAAGCGGGATTTTCTTTTTAATGCCGCAAGAATTAAAGAGCTTTCGAACAATGCCGTAAATTTGCTTTACAGAGGTGAAGGTTCGGCTACGGAAAAAATAGGAGATGCCTTAAACTCCCTTATAAGTCTTTCAAGGCTTGACGAAAGTATTAACGAAAGTATAGGCGACTTAGAAGAAATCAGCAGCAGAATCAACAGCGTAACTGAGGTTATAAGAGATATAGCCGAAAGAGCGGAAGGCTCGGGAGGGGAGCTTGATGCCGTTGACAGCAGACTTGACAAAATAAAGGATATCACGAAGAAATACGGCGGAAACGAAGAAGAATGTCTTAAGTTTTTGGCAGATGCGGAAGAAAGGTTTAACACTCTTAACGAAAGCGGCGAAAGGGCGGCTGAGCTTAACGAGGAAATTAAGCGCCGGAAAAGGGATATTCTCCACAGCTGCATAAAAATTTCCGAGGTGCGCAAAAAGTATGCCGAAAGAATAGAAAGTGAAATTGAATCCAACCTGCATCAACTGGGTATGGAACGGGCTGTTTTCAAAATAAATATTGAAAGACGGAAGACCTTTGACAAGCTGGGTATGGATAATGTGGAGTTTTTCATAAGCACAAACGGCGAGGAAGAACTTAAGCCCCTTGTGAAGATTGCCTCGGGAGGCGAAATGAGCAGGGTTATGCTTTCTATTAAGGCTGTTCTTTCCGCCTGTGACGATATGGAAACATTTATTTTTGATGAAATCGATACGGGAATAAGTGGCATAACCGCACAGCAGGTTGCCGTAAAAATGGCTGAGCTTGGCAAAAGCCGTCAGGTTCTCTGTATAACCCACTTATCTCAGATTTGTGCCGCCGGAGACGCTAATTTCTGTATAGAAAAAACCTTCGGCGATAAGGGCACACGAACAAACGTAAGGCGGCTTAAGGAAGAGGACGTTATAAAGGAAATAGCAAGGCTTAACGGCGGAACGGTTATAACCGATGCTACGCTGAAAGCCGCAAGGGATCTGCGCCGTGTCAGCAGAAATTTTTCGGAGGATAATTAATATGAAAAGATTTTTAGCGGTATTTACGGTTTCTGTTTTTATGCTTTCAGGCTGCGGCGGCAGTGAAGGCGGAAATGAAACAGCCGGTGAAAATGAAACAGCCGAGACAGAGGAAACAGCTGATGAAAACGAACCGGCTGAAACAGAGCCGGAGGAAAGCGAAGGCTCGAAAAGTAAATCGGGAACAGAAGAGCCCGAGGTAGGTCATGACGGTGAAATTGCATCGGAAAATGATATGGCGGAAGATGCTTTTGATTATTTTTTTAAGTGTTATTCCAAAACGGAAACAGCAGACAATGTAACAAAGAGCAAAAGGGTTGAAATGGTTATGTTTGAAGACTCAGACGACCCTTACAGCATAGATTCCGAAACTTATATTGAAAAAGCCAAAAACGGTGATGATTACGACGCATATATGGAGACAAGCGATGTTGTAGACGAACAGACAAACGAGTCGGTATCAACATATACAGACGGATTTTTGTATTATGAATATGACGGAGGTCTTTATAAACAGGAATATGAGTCATATGATGAGATCAGAAAGATTGTTGACGGATATTATTTTCAGCTTTATGATTATACTGTAAATAATGTTCTCGTTACAAACTATATTGACGGCTATAAAAAAATCGAATTCGGCTTTGATCTCAAAAATCTTTCCGAAGCACCGGACGAATTTATTTTCGAAATTTTGTCTGCTACGGCGTCCACATATAAAAACCTGTCATTTAATGATGCCAGTTTTGAAGGCTATGTTTCCCCCGAGGGCTATGTTACAAGCTATGTAATGTATTATGACGGTCAGGTAAAACCCGGCGACGGAACGGATGTTTACCCATTTAAATACAGAACAACCGTTTCCTATTTCGACATAAACAATACAAAGGTTGAAACTCCCGATAATCCGGAGGATTATACTCTTATTATAGTAGATGAAGACGAAGAGGAGCAATATTAAGGAAAAGTGAAAAACAGAGGATTGACGAGGTTATGTTTTCACTTAAAAGGTTTTCAAGACCGGTTTATATTATAACAAATGTTTTTGAAAGTTGTTTGGCTGAACCGTAACGAATAAATATATAAAACATAAAAAATTCGGCATTAATACAAATATATAAAAACCCAGTTAAGAGGATAAAAGGCTTTGGCGGAAGTTAAAATAAAAGTTAAAAATGTCTTGATTTTTTCGGTAAAATATAGTATCATATATATATTGCAATCGGTACGGGATTATTTTTAAAATTGAGGTGATTATAATATGAAAAATTTAAGCGAAACTCAACAAATGAATTATCAAATCGACAGAAACTCTCACTCAGAGGCAAGTATTATTATTGCACACGTTTACAAGGCACTTAAGGAAAAGGGCTACGACCCGGTTAATCAGATTGTAGGTTATATTTTATCAGGCGACCCTACTTATATAACAGGTCACAACAACGCAAGAAATCTTATAAGCAAGCTTGAAAGAGACGAGCTTTTGGAAGAGATAGTTGATACTTATATAAAGAAAACCGTAGGAAAGTAATGCGTTATTTAGGGCTTGATTTCGGTTCGAAAACAATAGGTGTTTCCGTAAGCGGTGAGAGCGGTTTTGTCGCTGTGGGGGTTGAAACATTAAGGAGAGAAAGAGAAGAAAATTTAAAGGCAAATGTTCACAGAATAGGCGATTTAATTAAGGAATATGACATAGGCATAATTGTTTTGGGTTTTCCAAAAAATATGGACGGGAGCCTTTCGACGAGGTGTGAAAAAACACTTGCTTTTAAAGAAAGACTTGAAAGGACATTTAAAAAAGTCAGGGTAGATTTGCAGGACGAGCGTTTAACTTCTGTTCAGGTGGAAAGAGCAATGACCTCCGCCGGCGTAAAAAGCAGACGGCAGAAAGAGGTTGTTGATGAACAGGCGGCTGTTATTATTCTGCAGACCTACCTTGATAAAGTACGCATTAAAGCGGAAAATAACAGGGAAGGAGAAAAGCTGTAATGGCTGATGATTATTACAACGAAAAAGATACCCTTGAAACAATTGTAATGAGGGACGATGACGGTTGTGAAATAGAATTTTTTGTGATTGACGCTGCAGAGAAAGACGGAATTAAGTTTCTTCTTGTAGTCTCTGCCGAAGATTATGATAATGAAGAGCCTGAGGCATACATTATAAAGGAAGTCAGAGACGAGGGCGACGAAATTTTATTTGAATTTGTTACGGACGAAAACGAGTATGCACAGGCGGCTGTTTTAATGAGCGGCGATGATGACGACTATGAAATAAAGAGTACGGAGGTGTAGTTTTGGTTACCAGGAAGACCGGAAAGCTCAAGGTGATTCCTTTGGGCGGATTAAATGAAATCGGGAAAAATATGACGGTTTTTGAGTTCGGAGAAGAGGCTGTTATTGTTGACTGCGGAGTGTCATTTCCCGAAGAAGATATGTTGGGTATTGACCTTGTTATACCCGATTTTTCATACTGCCATAAAATCAAAAATAAAATAAAAGGTATTGTTTTAACTCACGGACATGAAGACCATATAGGGGCGCTGCCTTATTTTTTAAAGGAAATAAATGTGCCTATTTACGGAACAAGGCTTACCATAGGGCTTGTAGAGTCTAAGCTTAAGGAACATGGCATATTAAATGATGGAGACAGACACTGTGTTAATGCCGGAGAAACGGTTCATTTGGGCAGAAATTTTAAGGTTGAGTTTATACACACAAACCACAGTATAGCCGATTCGGCGGCTTTGGCTATAAAAACTCCCGTTGGGGTTGTTATTCATTCGGGAGACTTTAAGGTGGATTTTACACCTATCGACGGTGAAATTATAAATTTAAGACGTTTTGCCGAGCTTGGGGGCGAAGGGGTTCTTCTGTTTATGTGTGAAAGTACAAACGTAGAACTGCCGGGTTATACCTTAAGCGAAAAATCCGTAGGGGCTAAGTTTGACCAGATTTTCAGCGAAACCCCCGAAAACAGAATTATGGTGGCGACGTTTTCTTCGAATGTTCACAGAATTCAGCAGATTATGAATTCGGCTTATAAATATAACAGAAAGGTTGCCGTTGTGGGCAGAAGTATGTCGAATGTGGTAAAAACCGCAATCGAACTTAACTATATGACACCGCTCCCCAATACGCTTATAGATATAACCGGAGTCAGACGCTATGAAGACAACAGAGTGGTTATAGTTATGACAGGTTCACAAGGGGAAACAATGTCGGCACTGTCAAGAATTGCTCAGGGAGATCATAAACAGATTGACGTAAGAGCCGGAGACAAAATTATAATCAGTGCATCTCCCATACCGGGAAACGAAAAGTCTGTTTACAAGCTTATAAACGACCTTCTTAAGAAAGGTGCAGAGGTTATATATGAGGGTATAATGGACGTTCACGTTTCAGGTCACGCAAGACAGGAAGAAATAAAACTTCTTCACAGCCTTATTAAGCCGAAATTTTTCGTGCCTGTTCACGGTGAATTCAAAATGCTTAAAACCCATGCCCATCTTGCTGAAGATTTGGGAATGAATAAGAAAAATGTTTTTGTTTTGGGGCTAGGCGATGTTTTGGAGCTTGACAGAAGTAAGGCGAAAATTACGGGAAGTGTTCCTTCGGGGCAGGTTTTTGTTGACGGCTTAGGGGTCGGAGATGTAGGAAACATTGTTATTCGTGACAGACAGCATCTCTCACAAGACGGTCTTATGATTGTTGTTGTGGCTATGGAGCGTAACAGCGGCAGAGTTGTATCGGGACCGGATATTATTTCAAGAGGTTTTGTCTATGTAAGAGAATCCGAGGCTCTTATGGAAGGCGCCAGAGAGGTTGTAAGAGATGCCTTGGATATGTGTGAACAGAGAAATATAACGGAATGGACATATATAAAAGGGCTTATTAAGGACGCCCTGAAGGATTATATCTGGAAAAAGACAAAGAGAAGTCCTATGATACTTCCTATTATAATGGATATTGCTTAACGCAAGAAAGCGCAAATTATGAAAGATTTATACGACAGCATAGCAAACGTATGCAGAGAATTTGAAAACAGCAGTGTTTTAAATGACTATATTGAGGCTAAGGCAGAGGCTGAGGCTGATAAGGAAAGCTGGGCAAAAATCAGAGAATTTCAAAAGCTGCATATTAAAATAAACGAAAAGGAAGCAAACGGCGAAGAAGATTTCGGTCTTCGCCACCATGTTTCCACAACATATTTTGACCTTTTGAGAACACCTGTCTGCGAAAGGTTTATAAAAGCGGAAAACAGGCTTTTAAGTCATTTGAAATATTATGACAGCTGTATAAACGGTGTTCTTAAGAAAAAGGGCATTAACGGCTTTGGGGGCGATGAATAATGAAAGAAGGGTTTATACCTTCGGGCAGCGCTAATATACACTATGAACTTCACGGAGAGGAAAACGAGAGGGTTCTTGTTTTGATACACGGAAACTCGGGAAATCTCCACTATTTTGACCCTCAGATTGAATATTTTAAAAAAATTTTTAAGATTTTGGCTATAGACAGCCGAGGTCATGGAGAGTCTACCTTCGGCAAGGGCAGTTTAAGTCTTACGGTTATGGTCGATGATTTATATAATTTGGTTATGAATTTCGGCTTTTACAGGTTTAATCTTTTGGGTTTTTCCGACGGAGCAAGCATAGCTATGTATTTTGCAATGAAACACTGCGATATGCTTGAAAAGCTTATACTTTATGGCGGAAATATAAACCCTTGGGGCGTAAAACTCAGTTTTCAGCTGCCTGTTTATGTTACCTATCAGATTAACAGGTTCGCCGCCTTTTTAAACCCCCAAATGACCAATTTAAATAAAGAATATTTGGGGCTTATGGTAAATGAACCTTATATAGCTGTTGAGGACTTAAGCAAAATTAAGGCGGATACACTTGTTGTAGTGGGAAGTAAGGATTTAATAAGAAAAAGCCATACTATGAAGATATATAACAATCTTTCCAAGGCAAAGCTTGAGATTATACAGGGCGGCGATCATTTTGTTTCAAAGAAAAATCCCGAGGCTTTTAATCCCGTTGCGGAAAAGTTTTTAATGGAATAAATTGGAAATTTCTGTAATAATCACAGGTAAAACAAGGAAAAGTTAAATATTTTTGTATACAAATATAATTGACATTTTGGTGACAAAGTGTTATTATAAATTTGTACTTAAAAAAACGTAACATTTCAGCCCGAATAACTTGTAAGGCGTCTGTTTAACAGCCGGCGCTGCTTTACGGCTGAACTGCTGCAAAAGAGTACATAATTTTTTTTTTGGAGGAAGTTTCAATGAAAAACGGTACAGTAAAGTGGTTTAATGCTGAAAAAGGTTTCGGATTTATTTCCGTTCCCGGTGAAGATGATGTATTTGTACATTTTTCAGCAATCCAGGCTGACGGTTACAAGTCGCTGGAGGAAGGTCAGAAGGTTGAATTTGAGGTTGTTCAGGGCAACAAAGGTCCCCAGGCAGCTAACGTAGTTAAGCTTTAATTTTCAATCTTTTGTTTATTTTATAC
>JAJQBF010000116.1 GCA_021203425.1 Clostridiales bacterium
TTTTAATATTATATTTAAATTTATTAATGAAGAAAAGCCTACACACATTGCCGTTGCTTTTGCCCTTCATGCGTCTACATTCAGACACAAGACTTACAGCGAATATAAGGGCACAAGAAAGCCTATGCCTGTTGAGCTCAGACCCCAGCTGCCTCTTTTAAAGGAAATTCTTAAGAAAATGAATATATCTGTTTTTGAAAAGGAAGGCTATGAGGCAGACGATATTTTGGGAAGTCTTGCGGCGAGGTGTGAAAAAGAAGGGATTGCCCCTGTTATTATTTCAGGCGACAGGGATCTTCTTCAAACCGCCACAGAAATAACCGAAGTCAGAATTCCCAAAACAAAGGGTTTCGGAACAGAGGTTGAAAACTATTTTGCCGAAGATGTTTTAAAAAAATACGGAGTTACTCCCAAGGAATTTACTGAGGTTAAAGCCTTAATGGGAGACGCCTCCGACAACGTGCCGGGTGTACCCTCTATAGGGGAGAAAACGGCAATTGAGATAATAAGTCAGTATAAAACGGTTGAAAACGCTATAGAACACGCCGATGAAATAAAGCCTAAAAAAGCGGCGGAAAACCTTAAACAGTACAGTGAACAGGCACGCTTAAGCAAATTTCTTGTTACCATAGATACAAATGTTCCACTTGAAACGGAAACAGGGGAGCTTAAAATAAATGATATGTTTAATGACGCAGCAAGAGAGGCTTTTGAATATAATGATTTTAAGAGTCTGCTTGGATGGTTTAAGCCTGCCGAGATTTCTACGCCGGAATTTGATGTTAAGGTTATAAAGACGAAAGCTGAGGCGGAAGAATTTGCCTCTTCTCTTACAGGCAAAACCGCTTATAAGCTTATTTTGGATAACAAGACACTTTGCGGCTGTGCTTTTGACGATTTTTCGGGAAACGTGACCGTTGTTCTTGTGGATACTGAAATAAGTCTTCTTGAAAAGGGCTTTACGGAGGAGGATTTTGTTGAGGTTTTCAAAAGCTTTTTTGAAAGCGATATTGAAAAAATAACCTATGACGCAAAGCCGGACATAGTGTATTTTAAGGGCAGGATTGATGTTAAGGCGGTTGCCTTTGATGCTATGATAGGGGCTTATATTTTAAACCCCACTGCCTCGGGCTATGACTACAGCCAAATAGGGAAGGATTTTTTAAACCGCCGTCTGCCCTCTGTGGAAGAAGTGACGGGAAAGGGCAAAAGCCGCACACCCTTTTATAAGCTTGAAGAGGATAAGCTTGTAAAGCTTTTCGGAGATTTTGTTTCGTTTATTGCCGATAGTTTCGAGCCTATGAACAAAAAAATAGAGGAGCTTGGAATGAAAGAGCTTTATTATGAAATCGAGCTGCCTCTTATATACGTTCTGGCGGATATGGAAACAACGGGAATGAAGGTTGACAAAAAGGAACTTGAGGAATTCAGTCTCAGGCTTGACGATAAGCTGGCGGAGCTTGTTTCGGAAATATACTTTTTTGCCGGAGAAGAATTTAACATTAACTCTCCGAAACAGCTTGGTGTAATTTTGTTTGATAAATTAGGCTTAAAGGGCGGAAAAAAGACAAAAACGGGCTGGTCTACCTCTGCTGATGTTCTTGAAAAACTGAAGAACAAACACCCCATTATTGACAGTGTTTTAACCTACAGAATCTATGCAAAGCTGAAATCCACCTATTGTGACGGACTTCTCGGGGTAATTGACGAAAAAACGAGCAAGATTTATTCTACATTTAACCAAACCGTAACGGCAACGGGAAGAATAAGCTCAACAGAGCCTAATTTACAGAATATACCCATTAAGCTTGAACTGGGG
This sequence comes from Clostridiales bacterium, assembly GCA_021203425.1. Taxonomy (GTDB): domain Bacteria; phylum Bacillota; class Clostridia; order Lachnospirales; family CAG-274; genus JAJQCI01. The sequence continues at coordinate 1,820 of JAJQBF010000116.1, forward strand.
CATTTGCTTAGGAAAGCCTTTGTTCCTTCATCTGACGAATATATATTTGCCGACGGCGATTATTCTCAAAGTGAACTGAGAGTCCTTGCTCATTTATCGAAAGACGAAACGCTTATAAATGCTTTTAAAAACGGCGAGGATATTCACAGACTTACGGCATCGCAGGCTTTTAACATTCCTTTAGAAGAGGTAACCCCTCTTCAGCGGCAAAACGCAAAAGCCGTAAATTTTGGCATAGTCTACGGCATAAGTGCTTACTCCCTAAGTCAGGATTTACACATAACAAGAGCCGAGGCTCAGAGATATATTGACGGCTATTTCGAGAGATATCCCAATGTAAAGGTGTTTTTAAATGACTGTGTTAAGTTTGCGGAAGAAAAGAGCTATTCTGTTACTATGTACAACAGAATCCGCCATATTCCCGAAATTTCGGCAGGGAACTTTAATTTAAGGGCTTTCGGCGAAAGAGCTGCTATGAATGCGCCTGTTCAGGGAACGGCGGCGGATATAATTAAAATAGCTATGGTTAAAATTTGGAAGAGAATGAAGGAAGAAGGGCTTAAGTCAAGGCTTGTTCTGCAGGTGCATGATGAGCTGCTTATAGAGGCTCATATTTCCGAGGTCGATTATGTAAACAAGATGCTTAAAGAGGAAATGGAAAAAGCGGCTGAGCTGCTTGTGCCTTTAAGCGTTGATGTTCATAACGGCAGTAATTGGTATGAGGTTAAATAATATGTATGTAATAGGACTGACCGGCAGCAGCGGCGCAGGAAAAACCACCGCCACCAAAATTCTTGAAAACCACAATTGTTATATTATAGACTGTGACAAAATTTCCCACGAAATTACAGAACCGGGAACGTCTGCTTATTTTGAAATTTTAGGCTGCTTTGACGAAATAATTTTGAATACAGACGGAAAAATTAACAGAAGGGCTTTGGGCAATATTGTTTTTAACGACAAAGAGGCTTTAAAGTGTCTTGAAAATATAACTCACAGAGCAATTAAAGAAGAGGTTTATAAAAGACTTAAAGACGCAAAAGTCAGAGATTATGACCTTATTGTTATAGACGCTCCTTTGCTTATAGAATCGGGGCTTTACAAGGCTGTGGATAAAATTTGGCTTATATATGCCGATTATGAAACAAGGCTTAAGAGAATAGCCGAAAGAGACGGGCTTGAAAAAGAGGCTGTAAAAAGCCGTTTCAGAAGTCAAAGTGAATTTGACGAACTGGTAAAATATGCCGATGAAATTATAGACACAACAAGCTTAAGCTTTGAGGATATGGAAGAAAGAATATTGTTGTTAAAGGAGAGTTTGTATGCTTAAAAAAACTACAGCGGGAAAAAATGCCGTAATTATGTTTTTGCTTACGGCTGTTTTTTCGGCGGCGGTTATATGTTTTATGTTTTTTTAAGGTCTGCCCTCTTCGCTATCCCGCCCTTGTTTATGAATATTCCGAAAAATATGATTTAGAACCTGAGATTGTCTGTGCGGTTATAAACACAGAGAGTCATTTTGACGAAAATGCGGTCTCTTCTGCCGGGGCTGCCGGGCTTATGCAGCTTATGAAACCTACGGCAGACTGGGCAGCCGAAGAAATAGGAATAGAAGACTACTCCTATGAAAATATAAAAGACCCCAAATTAAATATAGAGATTGGCTGTTGGTTTTTAAACAGTCTTATATACAGATACGGTGATTTGGAAACAGCCCTTTGCGCTTATAACGCCGGCAGCGGAAATATTGACAAGTGGCTTGACGAGGGAACAGAAGACGGAACCCTTACAGGCATACCTTTTTTTGAAACAAGAAACTATATTTCAAGGGTAAAAACACATATTGTTGCTTACCGCTGTATACTTAAATTTATCGGAGGAAAATATGAAGGATAGAATTTTATGTCTTATACTGGTACCGGTATTGGCTGCTGCTTTGCTTGGGGGCTGTTCAGGCTCCTCGGCTGACGAAACAGCGGAAGACGATACAACGGCGAAGCTTACTATATTAAATAAGGAAAGCTCTGAAAGTGAGTCGGATAATATAATCTGCCTTACTATGAGAAAACCTCAGACACTGAACCCTCTTTTAAACGAAGATGTGACGGTTGACAAGGTTTTAAAGCTTGTTTACGAGCCTCTTTTTAATATAAGCGAGGAACAAAGCGTTATACCTAATTTGGCCTCCGGCTATGATATTTCGGAAGACGGACTGACCATAAGGGTAACCCTTAAAGACGGAATAAGCTGGCAGAATGGAGAGACTATAACATCTGAGGATATAGCCTACAGCTTAGACACCATAAGCGAGGCATCAGATGATGCAATTTACAAATATGTTCTTACGAATATAAACGATTATTATATGGAAGACTGGAAAACGCTGGTTATAACATATGACGAGGTTTATTCGGCGGCGCCTTATAATCTGTGTTTTCCACTTATTCCGGCGGATTATTATTATAACGACAGTCTGCCCACAGTAGGGAGCGGTCCCTACTGTATTGAGAGCTATGATACAAAGCAGTATAACCTTACAGCGGCGGAAGGAGTTAACGGAACACCTCAAATAGAGGGAGTTAAGGTTTTAATATCACCCGACTATGAAACCGATTATAATGCTTTTAACAACGGAGTGACAGATGTTCTTGATACAAGTTCAACAGGGCGGGACAGCTATTTTGCCGATAAGGAGTGTACAAGGTCAATTTACAGCACAAACAGCTTTGAATATTTCGGCTTTAATAACAGACTTGAAATTTTTAACGATAATTTAGCTTTAAAACAGGCTATAGCCTGCTGTATAGACAGAGAGGATATTATTTCGGGCATATATATGAATAATTTGGAAAGTTCTCTTACTCCGGTAAACCCTTCGGCTTATATAAGCGGAGAGGCAGGTCTTCCCAAATATGATTATAACCTTGACAACGCACTGGAAATACTTTCGAATAATGACCTTTATGCGTCCGATTATTCATTCAGAATTCTTGTAAATGAGGATAATGCAGAGAGGGTTGAAACGGCAAATAAAATTGCGGAAAGTCTTAATGTAATAGGAATGAACGTAACTGTAGACAAACGGCCTTATGAAACGTACGCTAATCTCATAGACAATGATGATTTTGATACATTTATAGGGGGAACAGAACTGAGAAACGGTTTTGACCTGCGTCCTCTTCTTATTTCAACAGCGTCTTATTCGGGAACGAACTTTGTTAATTACAGCGACGGAACTATGGACGCTCTTTTGGAGGCTGAGGTAAGGGCAGTAGGCAGTGAGGCGGCTAAAAGGGCTATGGGCGAGCTTGAAAGATATTTTTCAACTCAGCTGCCCCTTATAGGTATAGGCTTTAAGACCGGGGTTGTTATGACAAGTTCTAAAATAAAGGGGGTTACGATTCCTTATATAACAAATCCCTATGTTAATGCGGCGAAATGGAGCATAAATTAGGGAGCGGCAGCGGCTTATTAAGAAAGGATTGATATTATGTTAGCAAACTTTCATGTACACTGTACATTGCCATACTGTAAAAGCCGATTGCTCCGTGCTTTGCACTCCCGCAATCGCTCCCGACATTCGCTGCTCCGGACTATCGTCCTACGCTGCTCATACCGGGGAGGTTGTCTGATACACAGCCATCTGCGCAAATGTTGTTTGCCCATCTGTCTGTCTATCGACAACGCTTTTGCAGTAAAGACAATTTATAATGCGGTTGAAGATTTTGATAAAACTTGTGATGAAGTGGTTCAAAACTGTGGGCCTGTTATAATTACTCGGAAAAATGACGATAATGTTGTTCTTGTATCTCAAGAGGAATATAATAATCTTCTCGAAAATGTATATATTCGCAGGAACAAGGCAAATTATACACGTTTAACAGAATCCATTAAAGAGGCAAAAGCAGGGAAATTAATTCGGCTTGATATTGAATAATAGTTGATGCTGTTTATGCTTTATATTATTGCTGTGACAAATAATAAAATCCTTTTGAAATTTGATTACATTGAAACAAGGCGGTGATAAAATGCTTAAAATAAATTATTTGACGGGCAGCTATGTGTATTTTGCCGAAGGCAGACTTAACCGCCCCAACAGTACGGGGCTTGTGGCTGAAAAGACAGACGGCAAAAAAGAAGACACAAGCAAATGCCCCTTTTGCCCCGAAAACGGCCATATGACCCCACCTGCTGTTTTTGACAACGGAGTTATTAAGATAGTGCCCAATCTCTACCCCTTTATTTCGGAAAAAGAGGGGCTTGGCTATCACGATGTTGTTATAGACACAAGAGATCACTTTGAAAATCTCTGTGATTTTTCAGAGGAACATATGCTCATACTTCTTAAAGCGCTTAAAGAGAGAACAGAGGTTTTGGAAAGTAAAGAACATATTAAGTATGTTCAGGTCTTTAAAAACAACGGACCTAACGCCGGCGCCAGCCAGCGTCATTCTCACTGGCAGATAGGCGCCCAGACGATAATTCCGCCGAAGATTGAATATACATTAAATGCTTTGGAAAAGTACTGCCTTTCAAAGGGCGAAAGCTATTTTGACGGAAAAGAAAATTATATTGACATATGGGAAAACGATGTTTTTAAGGTGGTTATTCCCACAGGCAGTATGTTTTCCTTTGAAACCCACATTATATCAAAGCAAAATATTACGGGCATAACCGAAATGGACGAAAACCGGCTTAAGGCTTTGGGAGATGCTCTCCGTTTTCAGCTTGGAATTTATAAAAAGACCGACCCGGGTTTAAGTTATAACATCTGCTTTTACAGTGCCCCGAAGGAATACAGAAAAAGCAAATATTTCAGATTTTATGAGCAGCTCATACCCCGAAAGGGAAATATGGCAGGCTTTGAATTTTCCACAGGCTGTTATATAAATTCCGTTTTGCCCACTGAGTTTGAAAAAAGAATAAAAGAGGTAATGAAATGAAAACAAAGGTTTGTGTGATTTACGGAGGGGATTCTGCCGAAAGAGAAGTTTCAGAACAGACGGCGGAAAATATATTGGGAAACTTTGACAGAAAAAAATATGATGTTTCGGCTGTGGAGATACCCAAAGATTTGGGAACGGACTGGATATTAAGGCTTGTAAGTGAAAAGCCGGATATAGTTTTGTCGGCACTTCACGGCGGAAGAGGAGAAAACGGTGCCGTTCAGGGCTTGCTCAGCTGTTTGAATATACCCTTTACAGGCAGCGGTATTTTAGGCAGCGCCTTGGGTATAAATAAATATTATACAAAAACACTTTTATCCGGCGCCCATATTCCCACACCGGACAGCTTTATTATTAAAGATATAAATCCTGATTTTGAAGAAAATCTGTCAAGGCTTGGCTATCCTGTTATTTTAAAGCCCAACTGCGGCGGCGCAAGTATAGGGGTTAAAAAGTGTGAAGGCTATGAAGAGGCAAGAAACCACGCCGAAGGTCTTTTGACGGAGTGGGGGCAGTGTCTCTGCGAAAAATTTATTGACGGACGTGAGATATCCTGTGTTGTAAACGAAGGCAAAGAGGGAATTGAAATACTCTCCAGTATGGATATTAATTCCGGAGATAAAATTTATGACTACAGGGCAAAGTATATTTCAGAAATATCTGTTGTAAATACCTCCGGTCTGCCTAAATTTATGTGGGCTATGATTGAGAAAATAGCCAAAAAGACATTTGAAACCCTTGACCTCAGGGGTTACTGCTGTGTGGATATGATTGTTAAGGAAGAGCAGATTTACGTTATAGAGGTTAATACTCTGCCCGGTTTTGCGCCCAATTCGATTATAACAAAGGCGCTTAAGGAGCTTAACATTCCTCTTTCAGACTATCTTGACAGCCTTATAACAAATGTACTATCGAATTGAGAATTTAAATTGGAATATTTT
>JAJQBF010000197.1 GCA_021203425.1 Clostridiales bacterium
ATCATATAATTTTAAAAAAATCAACATAAAAAACTTTATTAAATTACTTATTCCGAAAAAAAAATTTTTATAATGTACAATACAGTAAAAATCCCAAAAAAGCATATGCAGCGTCATTTCGGGATTTTGTTTTTTTGTTCGATTTTTAACTTTCTTATAATGACTTTACCCATTCAGTAAGTTGGGTTTCACTTTCTCCGCCTGTAAAGCGTTTGCTTTTTTTCCACTCAAATTTGTTTTCGTAGGTCTTTTTAAGTTTCGTTTCACAGCCCTCAATGCCCGTTCTGCCGGAAGTACAGAATAAAGCGATTTTCTTTCCAACAAGGTCGGTGTTTTCCAAAAAAGGTGTTTATGATTGTGGGAGCGGAATACCACCATACCGGAAAGCCCAAAAGAATTGTGTCATAATCCTCCGGGTTGGAAAGTTTTTTTGCAATAGCCGGGCGGAAAGAGGAGTCATTCATTTCAATGGTGCTTCTGGAATTTTTGTCTGTCCAGTCCAAATCCGAGGCTGTGTAGTGTTCCTTCGGTTCTATTTCAAAAATGTCTGTGACCGCCGCCTTTGAGATTTTCAGAGCAACATTTTTTGTTACTCCGCTTGCTGAAAAATATGCTGTTAAAATTTTGCTCATTTTGCTTGTCTCCGTTCTGAAATTTAATAAGATGCAGTTGTTTATACTTTTTGATTTCCAACGGACCAAACGTGTTTGTCATTGCTTGCAGATTTTGTGTTTTGCGCCATTACCCCCACAAGCTGATGAGGAACATAGCACTCTTCCAAATAAGCAATTTCATCATCGCTTAGTTTAAAGTCGGCGGCTTGGCTCATACCGTCTATTTGTTTGGCGGCTGTTGCTCCTACGATTGGGGCTGTTACCTTTGTTAATAGCCATGCCAGTGAAATAACCGTCATAGTTGTATCGTGCTTTTCCGCAAGTTCTGCCACACGCTTTATAATTACATCGTCCGCCTCGGCTGTTTTGTCATATTTGAATTTTGCATAGCTGTCCTCTTTGAGCCGTTTTGTACTTTCGCCGGGAAGTCTCGCAAGTCTGCCGCTTGCCAGTGCGCTGTAGGGTGTCATTGCAATATTGTCCTCTTGGCAGAGCTTTGTCATTTCTCTTTCTTCTTCTCTGAAAATAAGGTTGTAGTGCCCCTGTATCGAAACAAACTTTGCAAAACCTTCCTTTTCTGCAAGGGCATTCAGCTTGGCAAGCTGATATGCAAAGCAGTTTGATATGCCTATATAACGGGTTTTTCCTGCCTTCACAATATTGTTAAGCCCTTCCATAATATCGTAAACAGGAGTGTTGTAATCCCACATATGATAAATATACAAATCTACATAGTCAAGACCTAAATTTTCAAGGCTTTTGTTAATCTGCTTTTCAATGTGCTTTTGACCGCTTATGCCATCATTTATTTCTTCAGCAGTTCTCGGAAGAAATTTTGTGGCAATAATTACGTCGTCACGTTTTGCAAAATCTCTGACGGCTCTGCCTACATATTGTTCACTTGTGCCGCTTTGGTAGCCTATTGCCGTATCAAAAAAATTTATTCCCTTTTCAAGGGCATATTTTATAACACCTCTTGAGGCATCTTCGTTAAGTGTCCAACTGTGCTGACCGTTTCCCGGGGCACCGAAACCCATACAGCCCAAGCATATCCTCGACACTTCCAAATCCGAATTTCCCAATTTAATATACTGCACAACTATACCTCCCAAATTATGAAATCTTTCTGATATTATTATACCACACTTTTTTCATATGTAAAATGCTTATATTACATAATGAATTATGCCTGTAAAGCATTAATTTTGCCATTTAAAACTTTTCATCAAAAAACTGTGGCATTTTGAGGACTTTTAGGCTTTTGCTTTAAAGAATATTGTGAGTTCTCTATAAGACCGCTCTCATTTATCACTATATATCGTTTTCCAACTCTATTTACATTACACATACTACAGCCCTGCTTATTTGTATTTCCTACAAACAAACAGGGCTTATTAATATGTTATCAGTTTTATTTCACAAGTTTTTGATTTGCCTTTGTCTGAAATTTTTCATTCGCAACTATAAAGCGGTGGTGTTCTCCTTCGCCTATTAAGCCGGTTTCGTCATAAACCTTTACGCTGAAAACAAGCTTTCTGCCTTCTACGGCTGTCAGCTCGCTTTCACAGGTTATTTTAATTCCTACGGGGCTGGCGGAAAGGTGGTTTACGCTTAAGAAAGTGCCTACTGTGCCGTTTCCTTCTCCTACTTCATCTGCTACGCTTTTATAAGCTGCCTCTTCCATAAGGGCTATCATAGCCGGAGTTGCGAAAACCTCGAGACTGCCGCTTTTCATCGCCTTAGCTGTATTTGAGCTGTCAACAACCGTTTCGCTTTTGCCTTTAATTCCCGGTGTAAGCATATGTTTCTCCTTTTATCTGTTTATTATGTCTTCTCTTGCAGGACCGTTTGAAACCATAGAAACCTTTACGCCCAGTTCCTTTCCAACAAATTCAACATAGGCTTTTGCCTCTGAGGGAAGTTCGTCAAAATTTTTTATTCCCTTTATGTTACAGTTCCAGCCTTTAAGCTTTTCTATAACAGGCTTTGATTTATAAAGCTTGTCTGTTGTAAGAAAGTCCTTATAAATTTTGCCCTCATATTCATAGCCTGTGCATACGGGGATTTCTTCAAGATAAGAAAGTACATCAAGACAGGTTAAGCAAACCTCTGTTGCACCCTGCAGCTCAACACCGTAGCGTGTGGCAACTGTGTCAAACCAGCCCACTCTTCTTGCTCTGCCTGTTGTAGCGCCGTATTCGCCCTTGTCTCCTCCTCTTTTTCTCAGCTCTTCCGCTTCAACGGGGTCTAAAATTTCCGAAACGAAGGGACCTTCGCCTACTGCCGATGAATATGCTTTTGTTATACAGAGGATATCCGAAATTGCATAGGGCGGTATGCCGGCGCCTACTGCCGAATAGCCGGCTAATGTTGAGGAGCTTGTTACATAGGGGTAGATGCCGTGGTCGATGTCCTTTAAAGTTCCCAGCTGACCTTCAAGAAGAATACTTTTGCCTTCCTTTATTGCCTTGCGGAGAATAAGTGAAGTATCGGCTACATTGTTCTTTATTGTTTCGGCATAGCCCTTAAGAATATCATAAACCTCCATATAGTCTATTTCAGGCTTGTTATAGAGATATTTAAGGGCAACATTTACCTTTTCATACATCATCTGGAGCTTTTCCTTTAAAAGTTCGTCATTGTAAAGCTCCCAAACCTGTAAGCCCATTTTTGAATATTTGTCTGAAAAGAAAGGAGCAATGCCTGATTTTGTTGAGCCGAAGGCTTTGTTTCCCAATCTTTCTTCCTCATATGTGTCGAGAAGAACGTGATGGGGCATAAGAACCTGTGCTCTTTCGGAAATAAACAGTTTAAAGTTCACTCCCGCCTCTTTAACGGAGGCTATTTCCTCCATAAGAGAATTTACGTTTAAGGCACAGCCGTTTCCTATAATATTTATTATATTTTCGTGGAAAATTCCCGAAGGAAGCTGATGAAGGGCAAAACGACCGTACTCGTTTATAATTGTGTGACCTGCGTTTGCTCCGCCTTGAAATCTAACGACTATATCGGCTGACTCTGCGCAGAGATCCGTTATTTTGCCTTTTCCTTCGTCGCCCCAGTTTGCGCCTACAATAGCTTTAACCATATTTACACCTTCCTTAATTATACACTGAGTTCCACATTGCCTTTAAGCTCACTTTTGTTTGCTTCAAGAACAGGCTTAACGTGGTTTTCTATAAATTCAACAACCTGCCCCGGGGCTCTGCCTACAAAGTTTTTGGGGTCCAGGGTTTTTCTTATGTCCTCTTCGGAACACTTAAACAGAGGATCCTTAACGATTCGTTCTATAAGGTCGTTGTCACCGCCCTCCTGTTTAACAACAGCGGCAGCCTCCATAGACAGTTCTCTTATTCTTTCGTGAAGTTCCTGTCTGTTTCCCCCTCTGTATTTTACTTCGTCCATCATTATATTTTCCGTAGCCATAAAGGGCAGCTCGCTCATTATTCTCTTTTCAATAACCTTGGGATAAACAACAAGACCGCCGGCAACATTCAAATATATGCTTAAAACCGCATCACAGGCAAGGAACATTTCGGGGATTGCTATTCTCTTGTTTGAAGAATCGTCAAGGGTTCTTTCAAGCCACTGTGCCGAGGCTGTAATAGCCGGATTTAAAGCGGCACTCATAATATATCTTGAAAGACCGGTTATTCTTTCACATCTCATAGGGTTTCTCTTATATGCCATAGCCGACGAGCCTATCTGACCCTTTTCGAAAGGTTCTTCAACCTCTTTAAGGTGAGCTAAAAGTCTTACGTCATTTGCAAATTTAGTAGCAGACTGGGCTATACCCGAAAGTACGTTTGCCGCCTGAGAATCAAGCTTTCTTGAATATGTCTGACCGGAAACGGGAAAAACAGCCTTAAAGCCCAGTTTTTCCGCAATTGCGTTATCTAAAGCCTTAACCTTTTCCTCGTCATTTCCGAAAAGCTCCATAAAGCTGGCTTGAGTTCCCGTTGTACCCTTACAGCCCAAAAGCTTAACATTATCTAAAAAGAAGTCAATCTGTTCCAAATCCATAAGGAGATCCTGCGCCCAAAGGCAGGCTCTTTTGCCTACTGTTGTAAGCTGAGCGGGCTGAAAGTGAGTAAAGCCCAGTGTGGGAAGATCCTTATATTTAAGGGCAAAATCCCCCAGCTTTGCTATAACGGAAACAACAAGGTTTCGGATAAGTTTCATAGCTTCTGTCATAACAATAACGTCTGTATTGTCACCGACATAACAGCTTGTAGCCCCTAAGTGAATAATGGTCTCTGCTTTGGGGCACTGTTTTCCGTAGGCATAGACATGGCTCATTACGTCATGACGGCAGACTTTTTCTCTTGCCTCGGCAACATCATAGTTTATGTCTTCTGCGTGAGCCTTAAGCTCTTTAATTTGTTCATCTGTTATGTTAAGCCCAAGTTCCTTTTCTGTTTCCGCAAGTATAATCCAAAGTTTTCTCCATGTTTTAAATTTCATATCGGGAGAAAAAACCTCTTTCATTTCCTTGCTTGAATATCTTGAATTAAGGGGACTTTCATATATGTTTTTCATTTCTTACCATCCAGTTTTGCCAATAAGTGAGATACATCAACGGGGTAGTGACCCGTAAAGCAGGCACAGCAAAAGTCTCTTGTCGAATGGGGCGCAATTTTAAGCAAATTTTCAAGACTTAAATAGTCAAGACTGTCTGCCCCTATATATTTTGACGTTTCGCTTACGTCATAGTGGTTTGCAATAAGTTCATCTCTCGTGGGAACGTCTGTGCCGAAAAAGCAGGGCCACTTAAAGGGAGGTGAAGAAATTCTCACATGAACTTCTTTTGCGCCGGCCTCTCTTAAAAGGCTTACGATATGGGCTGAGGTTGTTCCTCTTACTATAGAGTCGTCAATCATAATAACTCTTTTGCCGGAAACCTCGCTTTTAAGGGCATTCAGTTTCATTTTAACCGCATTTTGGCGCAGCTGCTGTTCGGGAGAAATGAAAGTCCTGGCGATATATTTATTTTTAATAAAGCCCATTTTAAGGGGTATGCCTGACTCATCGGAATAGCCCTGAGCCGCCGAAAGACCCGAATCGGGAACACCTATAACTATGTCTGCCTCTACGGGGCTTTGTTTAGCCAAAAATCTTCCTGCCATTTTTCTTGCCTCGTGGACAGCCTGACCGTCAACAATTGAATCGGGACGGGCAAAGTATATATGTTCGAATATACAAAGGCTTGTTTTTCCCGGTTCTATGACTTGTTCGCTTTCGATTTTTCCCTTAAAAACGGTAACAACCTCTCCCGGTTCTATATCCCTTATAAACTCTGCCCCTATAGCGTCAAAGGCAGTTGTTTCCGAGGCAAAAACTATAGCTCCGTTTTCCATTTTGCCCATACATAAGGGGCGGAAACCCCAAGGGTCTCTTGCCGCAATAAGCTTTTGAGGGCTCATAACCAAAATAGAGCAGGCTCCTTTAAGCCTGTGCATTGTTTTTTTAACGGCCTCTTCAATTGAGCGGCTGTGAATTCTTTCCCTTGCTATTTGATAAGCAATAATTTCGCTGTCTGCCGTTGTTTGGAAAATAGCGCCGTTATATTCGAGCCCTGTTTTAAGCTCTTCGGTATTTGTAATGTTCCCGTTATGGGCAATGGCAATTGTTCCCTTAATATACCTCAAAACAAGGGGCTGAACATTTTCTCTTGCCGAGCCTCCTGCCGTAGAATATCTTACATGACCTACAGCCATATTTCCGGGGTATTTATCTAATATTTCTCTGTCAAAAACCTCGTTGACCAAGCCAACGTCTTTATAATAGCTTATTTCTCTGTCTTTATTTACGGCAATTCCGCAGCCCTCCTGACCCCTGTGCTGCAGAGCAACAAGGGCATTGCAGGTTGTGTTTGCACAGTACCCATCGGGATCCCATATTCCGAAAACACCGCATTCTTCCTTTAAAATACTCATTAAAGCCTTCCTCCGAATTAAAAGTGCTGAATAGTGTCTAAACCCAAATTAATTATTGTGGTTATATACAAAAGTCGATTTGGTTACAACTGCGACGTGTTTTTCCCGCCCAAATATAATTAAAAACGAAGGGAAAACACGCCGTGAGTTGCCGAGCCGTCGACCCTTCCACCGCTGTGATATGCAGACCTGTACTTATCGACATAAATTTATGTTTATGGTACCGCAGTATATCGGTTTCCGACAGCAGTCCCCCTCCTCCTCTGGGGAGGCTAAGTAACCTTGTCTTTTGCTGAGTCTCGTATATAGTCATTTTAATTATTTGTAAAAATCATTAAGTCTGCCCCAAACCTCAAAATAAACATCTGAAAATTCGCCTAAGTCAAAACGGAAACGGTCCTTGTCAAGTTTCTTGTTTGTTTCGGCGTCCCAAAGACGGCAGGTATCGGGGGAGATTTCGTCAGCAAGAACTATTTCGCCGTCGGCTGTCTTGCCTACTTCAATCTTAAAGTCGATTATTTTAATTCCTATATTTAAGAAAATTTTCTTAAGGCTTTCATTTACCTTATAAGCTAATTTGCTTATTTCTTCAACCTCTTCCTCTGTGGCAAGACCGATGGCAAGAAGCTGAGATGTGTTTATCATAGGGTCGCCCAAATCATCATTTTTATAGGAAAACTCAAGAGTGGGATTTTTAAGGGCAGTTCCTTCGGGAACACCGAACCTCTTTGAAAATGAACCTGCGGCAACGTTTCTTATAATAACCTCAAGGGGTATAATTTCACACTTTTTAACAAGAGTTTCTCTTTTGTTAAGCTCTTCAACAAGGTGGGTTTTGATGCCGTCCTTTTCAAGAAGGCGGAATATAAAATTAGCCATCTGGTTGTTGATTTCGCCCTTGCCCTCAAATGAACCCTTTTTAAGACCGTTGAAAGCCGTTGCATCGTCCTTATATTCAAAAATACAAAGTGTAGGGTCATCGGGTGTATATACTTTTTTAGCTTTTCCTGTATAAAGCAGTTCTTTCTTTTCCATTATAATAACACACCTTTCATAAATATATTGCTGCCGTTAATTAATCGGCATTTTATAATTGAGTTCATAAACATACAGTTTGATTATATACTGTATAAGCT
>JAJQBF010000001.1 GCA_021203425.1 Clostridiales bacterium
ATATTATTCCTTAAAAGAAGTGAAACTTTATTATATAAAGGAGGTCGATTTGTGCCCGTCAAGCAGATTAAAACCCCTATGGCTGTCATCCGTAAGATTATACTAACTTAAATTAGCAATTGCTAACTCGTAATTAAAATAACACATATTCTAATATCTGTCAAGTGTTTTTTTCATTTTTCGGAAAATATTTGTTGAATTCTTACTGCCTTTATGATATGATTTATTAAGGCGAAGAAATTCTTCCGCCGCAAAGAGGAGTGACGGGCGGTTATTCCTCACTTTCCTAATTGCATATGAAAGGCGGTGATGCTTATGATTTAAGCACCCATCTTCAGAATTATGTGAATAAGGAGGTGATTTTGTCTATGATAATAATCATATTTGATGTTTATACTGTTGCAATATTTGTTGCTGTAGTGATACGCATTATAAAAATGGTTTTCACCATAACAAAAAAATAACCGTCGGGCTAGCCAATCCTTAACGGTTATTTTTAAATATAAATCGTGATGGTTTGGGATAACTGCCTAAAGTTACTCCCTTTTGTATTTTTATAATATCACAACAAAACTAAACTGTCAAGCCAAAAATTAAGCTTGCGGTCTAGCACTTTAATCCTGTGGCAGAGCCTTTTTTTATTTTTCGAGATTTTTTGTTGTTTTCTCTGCAAACTCATGTTATACTTATTTGGGCAGAAAAGGTATTCTGCCTCAAAGGGGAGTAGCAGGAACCCGAAAGAAATCGGGACGGGCTTTGCCCGGCTTTTGACGCAGTCAAAAGTTCTGAAAGCGGTTATTTCTCACCTTCCTAATTACATATGAAAGAGGTGATGCTTATGATTTAAGCACTTTTCTTCGTGATTATGCAAAGAGGAGGTGATTTTGTTAATGTTACAGATTATTTATGATATTTATGTTATTGCTGTACTTATTGCAGCAGCAATTCGCATAATTAAAATAGTCATAAACAAAACAAAAAGATAACCGTCCCAGGCTAGCCAAACCGTGACGTTTATCTTTTTTATTAACTGCTATTGGTGAGGAATAATTGCCTAAAACTACTCCTCTTTGTATTTTTATAATATCACAACAAAGCTAAGCTGTCAAGCCGAAAATTAAGCTTGCGGCAAAGCCTTAAGCCCTTCAAGGTTAAAGGTGATTTCGGCGGCGGATTCCGGCATTTTCTTGTTTGTTGCGGCAGCTTTTATTTTTATAACAGCAAAGACAGGTTTGCCTAATTTATCCTTTTTATAGTGAAGTTTCTGCAGGGGAATAACCCAAATATTTTCTTCCTCTTTTGCCTTTATCCACCTTCCGTCAGAATCGGCATAGCAAAGAGCGGAAAGCTTTCCTTTTAAAATTTATGAATTTTTCGATTTATAATAGATTTCCTTTGCTTTTAACAAAACTCTGTCATTTTCGCCGTCTATTATAAGTCTTGCAGGGTGAATAAAGCCTTTATTTCCCATAGAAGGACTTCCGTCCCCTTCGTGAACCACCTTAAAAGGCAGCTCATAAACTCCGTTTTCCAAATAGCTGTCTGTTTCGTTTGCTTTAATTTTTTCATTTGTCTCACTTTCAATTCCATAGCCGTTTTCTCTTGCCTCTGCAAGCTTGTCTATAAATTCCTCTCCGATCATTCCGCAAATTTTATTATATTCTTTTTCACATAACTCATATCTTATTGAAAGCTTTTTGCAGAACAGAGAAAAAAATTCAAGTTTCTCTTTTTCAACTAATTTGAGTATTCTTCTGCTTTTTTCCGTCAGTTTATATTCACAGCCAAAATCATAGTCGGCCTTTTCAACATATCCGCTTTCGCAAAGTTTCTTCAGTGCAATACTGGCACTTGACCTTTTTACACCTAAATAATTGCAGATTTTACTTTGAGAAACACTTTCTCCTTCGAGAAAGTCTATTGCCATAAGGTAATTCAGCTGTGACTTAGTAATATTCATATTATTATATCCCCCTTAAAGCTGCAAGTTGTTTGTTTAGACTAACTCTTATAAGCCTTAGCTAACTATTTGGGCATATGATAATATTTTTTTATTACTTTGTCAATAAAAATTGTGAAAATCTGTTGACAAAATAATTTTACTCTTTTATAATTAGCTTAATAAAAAACTTTTTTCAATTTTTCAAACTTATTGGAATGCCCGTCCTGAATGGTTTGTATTTCTTTTGATGCAAAGAATCATTTAGGAGGTCTTTTTTTATACTGAATAAGCGTCTTTTATCACTTATTCCCGACCTAAAGCAGATTGTGGCAAGGTCGGTGTTTTTCAAATGGCTGACACTTATATCAAGCCTTATCATAACAACAGCCCTTTGTATTTTTGTAAACGGCTGTCTTTTCAAAAACGAACCGCCGAATATATTAATAATTCTTATTGTTATTGCCGTCTGTATACTTTTAGGATGCCGCTTTACTTATCTTTCCGTAAAAGCTTCAACGGAGCTTTCTCAAAAGGCAAAATATCGGCTTCGTGAGCTTGTGTTTTCCCACCTTGCCAAGATAGGTCCGTCATACAGCCGCTATGTTTCCACTGCCGAAGCGGTTCAGGTAAGTGTCGAGGGCATAGAGCAGCTTGAAAGTTATTTTGGGGCATATCTCCCCCAGCTTTTTTTATGCTGCTGCCGCTCCTGTTACGCTGTTTATATTTATATCATTTCTTGATATTTATTCGGCGGCGGTTCTTTTGGTCTGTGTTCCGTTGATTCCTCTTTCGATTATATTTGTGCAAAAAATTGCAAAACGGCTTTTATCTAAATATTGGAATGAATACACAGGCTTAGGCGACACCTTTCTCGAAAATATTCAAGGACTTACAACACTGAAAATATACGGTGCAGACGAGGAACGTCACAAGGATATGAACGTAAAAGCAGAAAATTTCAGAAAGGCAACAATGCGTGTTCTTATTATGCAGCTTAATTCAATTTCCGTAATGGATATTGTGGCCTACGGCGGAGCAGCGGCAGGTATAATAACAATGCTTTACAGATTCGTCGCAGGAAAAACAATTTCTCTTTCCGCAGTTATAATAATTCTCCTCTCATCGGATTTTTTCATACCTGTTCGCCAGCTTGGCTCATTTTTCCATATAGCAATGAACGGCTCGGCGGCGGCTGACAAAATTTTCAAAATACTCGATACGGAGATTCCTAAGAGGGGCAGCGAAGATGTTCCCGAAAGTTCGGACGTAAAATTTGAAAATCTCTGTTTCTCTTATGATGACAGCAAAGAAACCCTTAAAAATATAAATCTCGAAACGAAAACAACAGGGCTTTACTCCTTTGCCGGAATGAGCGGCTGCGGAAAGTCCACAACTGCGGCACTTCTGACAGGCAGACTGACGGACTACAGCGGCAGTCTTAAAATAGGCGGTACTGAAATTAACAATCTCAGCGAAAAAGCCCTTTCCGAAACCGTAACCTTAATAGAACACAACAGTCACATTTTCAAGGGTACGATAAAATCCAACCTGAAAGCAGGCAAAAAGACGGCAGCAGATAAGGAAATGTTTTTAGCCCTTAAAGCCGCCGACCTTTCGGAGTTTTCTACAGACAAAGGGCTTAACCGCCCTGTCTCCGAGGAAGGCTCAAACTTATCCGGAGGTCAAAGACAGCGGCTTGCATTGGCGAGAGCCTTGCTCCACGATACACCCATTTACATTTTCGATGAGGCTACATCAAATATAGATGCGGAAAGTGAAGAAACAATAATAAAAAATGTCCGTCGACTTTCCGAGACAAGGCTTGTTATTCTCATTTCCCACAGGCTTGAAAACCTGAGAGGTTCAGAGGATATATTTGTTCTCGATAAGGGCGAAATAAAAGAACGGGGAGAATTTGAAGAGCTTATAAGCCGAAAAGGTCTTTTTGCAGATATGTACGGAAAACAAAAATATTATGAGGACTATGCCGGAGGTGTTCAAAATGAAAAAAAGTAAAAGCAACCTGAAAATAATGGCGGAGCTTATTGTTCTTGTAAAGCCTATGCTGCCGGTTATGGTTTTTGCGGTTTTTCTCGGAATTTTGGGTTTTATTGCCGCCTCTGCAATTCCCGTCGGGGGAGTTATTGCCCTTTTAAATAAGCTGGGCTTTCAAACTACGCTCTCCTTTAAAACAGCTGTAATTGCTATGGCTTTTGCCGCAGTTTTAAGAGGTGTTTTAAGGTACGGCGAACAGGCTTCAAACCACTACCTTGCCTTTAAGCTTCTTGCAATAATCAGAAGCAAGGTTTTCGGTGTTTTAAGGCGGCTTTGCCCGGCAAATTAGAGGGCAGCGGCAAGGGAAATCTCATTGCCCTTATAACAAGCGATGTTGAGCTTTTGGAAGTTTTTTACGCCCACACAATTTCACCTATTATTATAGCGACTGTTACATCGGTAATCTACACTCTTTTCATAGCTTACTTTTCGCCTGTATTGGCTCTTATTGCAGCAGCAGCCTACATTTTTGTCGGCATATTCATTCCCCTGTGGAACGAAAAAAACGTAAAAGCCCCGGGCAGAGACTACAACGAAAACTCCGGTGAGCTTAATACAATTTTCCTCGACAGCTTAAGAGGCTTAAAGGAGCTTATGCAGTATGACTGTGTAAATGAAAAACAGGCTGAAATACTCGAAAAGACAAAAACTCTTGAACAGCTTCAAAACAAGCTTAAGTCAAGGGAAGTTAAGACACTGAACATAACGGAAATAACAATATATATCTTCAACATAATTATGATTATTTCGGCATTTTCGATATATACCAAAGGTATAATACCCTTTTCCTCCGCACTTATCTGTTCCGTAACTCTTATGAGTTCCTACGGTCCTGTTACGGCTCTCAGCAATCTTTCAAACAATCTTGCAAAAACTCTTGCAAGCGGTGAAAGAGTTTTAAATCTTTTGGAAGAAGAACCGGAAACTGAGGACAAAACCGATGGTATCGACAAAACCTTATCAGATATTGACTGCCGAAATGTTTCATTTAGCTACGATAAAGTAAAAATTCTTGACGGCATCTGCCTTAAAGCCGAGAAAAACAAAATAACGGGAATCTTAGGCAAAAGTGGCTGCGGAAAGTCAACTCTTCTCAAGCTGATAATGCGTTTTTGGGATAAGGACAGGGGTGAAATTTTGTTATCCGGCAGTGAAATAAAGGACATAAACACAGCCTGCCTAAGACAAAATCAAAGCTACTGCACACAGGAAACCCACCTTTTTAACGATACCATAGCAAACAACATAAAAATCGCCGCTCCGAAAGCCACACAGCCGGAAATTGAAGCAGCTTGTAAAAAAGCATCTCTCCACGATTTTGTGATGACACTTCCCGAAGGCTATGACACCCAAATCGGCGAGTTAGGCGACAGACTTTCAGACGGCGAAAAACAGAGAATAGGCTTGGCAAGAGCCTTCCTTTCCTCCGCTCCCATAATGCTTCTTGACGAACCCACAAGCAATCTGGA
Source organism: Clostridiales bacterium (assembly GCA_021203425.1). Classification (GTDB taxonomy): domain Bacteria; phylum Bacillota; class Clostridia; order Lachnospirales; family CAG-274; genus JAJQCI01. The sequence goes on from JAJQBF010000001.1 coordinate 5,467, forward strand.
TAGCCTTAATGAAAAAATCATTTTAAAGGCACTCTGTGAAAACAATGACAAAACCGTTATCCTTGTTTCTCACAGACCCTCAACTCTAAGCATTGCCCGTAAAATTTACAATATCCAAAGAACAGGAGATGAACCAAAATGAAAATATTATTCATAGCCGCCGGTTTTTTATTTACGGCTTTGGGCGCTGTGGGGGTATTCCTGCCCATACTGCCCACCGTCCCTTTCCTGCTCCTTGCCTCAGTCTGCTTCGCAAAAGGCAGTGAAAAAGTGAACCGTTGGTTTAAGTCCACAAGCCTTTACAAAAATAATCTTGAGGAATTTCAAAAAAGCGGCTCTATGACCCTTAAAACAAAGCTCTGCATATTGCTCCCCGTATCGGTAATGCTGATTTTCGCTTTTCTTATGATGCACAACATTCCCGGCAGAGTCACGATAATCGTGTTGATTGTTTTGAAATATTATTTTTTTATATTCAAAATAAAAACTCAAAAATAATGTTGATAATATGTTGAAAACACTGAAAAGCAGCTTGTAAGAAACTTTAAATCTCCCCTCTTGTGATTGTATATTAACAGGGGAGATTTTTGTTATTCAAAAATACACACAAACTTAATTTTTACCTGTATTTAAGCAAAAATCAGTTTAATATAATCGGTATTTACTACCGTTTTACAACTTTTGAGAATTTTACAGCACAAGGTGAAAGAGCCTTAAATTTTTACATTGCCGAGGGCAATGTATATGATATATGAATATTTGGACATCTGAATAAGTCCCGTTTATATGATACAAGTATAAGCGAGGCTTATTTTAGTGTCTAAATGTAATTACTGGAAAGGTTGTTTTGGGATTGGCGGTTATCGCCAGTTTTAGATTACCAACTACTTTATTTTGATAGAGCTTAAATCGCACCTCCGTTTTGGACAGCGTTTTCGTTGTCTGCGGAGGTGTGATTACGGCTCATATAAAGGAGGTATTTTCGCTGTGGATAGTGAAGATATAGTTTTATTTGATATTAACTGTTTAATATCACCGTCGATCAAAAAAATTAGATGGGGTTAAACTTGAAGAAAAAATTGAAATATTGTTTAAGTTACTTGATTATCGTTTCAGCGGATTCAGTGCAGATGAGGTTAATGAGATTGAGCAGTATTATGTTGAAAATTCGGGGATAGATGATTTGAATTTGGAGAAATATTCATTGGACAAGCCTGATAAAGACCTTATTCGTGAATATGCCGGTCTGTTTCCCGATTATGAAGATGTAAAGAAAGTTTTTAACGGATTATGCGATAAGCTGACAAAAGAAGAAACAACGAATGAAGCAACTTACAAAATTGATGCTGAATATGGCAGACGAAAGAAAGCTGCTGCCGACAGGAGATTAAAAATCATTGAAAATCTGACTTTTGATGATGGCACTGAAAATACAGCAGAAAAATCAAAGGAAAAACCGAAAGATGAAAATGAGCCAATAAGACGAAGAAGTTTTGACACAATTCTTCATCAGATTGACATCGTACTCGGAAATGTATAACAAGCACTTTGAGGAGGTGATTTTGCTATGGAGGAAAAAGCCAACGGCACTATAATCGGACTTTTAAAGTTTTTTCTCAAAAAATCTGCAGATATTACGGGTAAGATTATTAAGCATGGTGCAAAAAAGGGATGGAACGCTTTAAGAAAATACAAAATCAGAAACGTAAAAAAGTTTGTAAAAAGGAATCCCAATGCAGGAGTTTTTGAAAGAGACGGCTTGGAGGTTAAGGAATATAAATTCCTGAAAAAGCAGCTTAGAAAAGCTCATCAGGAATTTGTTGCCGTAAAACAAAAGGACGAAAACGGTAAAAAAGTATATTCCATAATAACGTCAAAAAATAATAAAGATTATTTTGAGTTTGGGAAAAGCCAATATGACGATAAAACCATTAAAAGTAAGTCTGAAAAAGGCAATGTTAAGCCATATATTAATAATCCCGAAAAAGCCGAGAACCGCAGGTCATTCAATGACTTTGAAAAATTCGCTGCAGAGGGTGTAGAACAGCAAAGGAAAGAGTGGGGTGCAAAGCAGTACGAAGCACACAAACATAAAGAAATCAAGAAAGACGAAAGACCCCTAAAATAATATTATGAGGTTGGAAAGCGAGATAATATGAAATGACCTCCCTATTGTAGTTTCGTGGATTTACCTGTAAACTATAGATAGGAAAAAA
>JAJQBF010000098.1 GCA_021203425.1 Clostridiales bacterium
ATATATAGTAGAAAAACAAAAAGCAAAATCCTTTTTTCGTTACATAAAGCGAAATAATTTTCGATTTTATTTGCGTTTGTTCTGTCTCAAATTTAAATTTCTGCCGATGAAAAAGGGTTTCCGGCGAAAAAAGCCGAAAACCCTTTATTAATATATCACAATATTAAGACCCGAAAATATTTATTCTTTTTCAAGGTATGTATAAACTACGTCCGCCAAAGCGCCCCCTATAAGAGGTGCAACAATGAATATCCAAACCTGTGAAAGAGCCTCTCCTCCTGCGAAAATCGCCGGCATAAGACTTCTTGCCGGGTTTACGGAGGTTCCCGTTAAGGCTATGCCCAGAATATGTACGAGAGCAAGAGTTAAACCTATAACAATACCCGAAACGGCAGTGTTTTCGGTTTTGCTTGTAACTCCGATAATGGCAATAACAAACACAAAGGTAAGAATAACCTCGGCTAAAAATGCGCCGCCGACAGAGCCGTTTGCCCAGCCTGCCTGAATCTGGTTTGCGCCGAAACCGCAGTCAAAACCGAATAAAATACCCAAAACAACACAGCCTATTGCTGCGCCGATACACTGTGACACAACATAGCCCACAAAGTCTTTAACGCTTAACTGCTTACGAATGAGCATGGCAATTGAAACCGCCGGATTAATGTGACAGCCCGAAATATTGCCTATGCTGTAAGCCATAGCCACAATAACAAGACCGAACGCAAGCGCCGTCAGAATGTAGCCGCAGCCGGCTTTGCTTGAACACCCTACGGCAACAGCGGTTCCGCAGCCGAAAGCCACCAAAACAAATGTACCGATACATTCGGCAATGTACTTTTTAATACTTTCCATAGAACAGACCTCCTTAAAAGAAAAAATTATAAATTTACATAATTAAAGTATAAACTCAATTTTTTCAAAAGTCAATGGAAATATTGTAAAATTTGCACATATGCCGCAAAAAGTTCTTGTCATTTTTAGTGAACATTGATAAACAGTCAAAAATAATCCGATTATGCCGCCGATTTCGTAACATCAACCCACTTAACGGGCTTTGAATATTTTTCAAGCTCGGGAATTGTCATCTCCACAGCCGAATTCGAACTTCCGCAGGCAGGGAAAACCGTTTCGAATCTCTTAAGGGATTCATCAAGGTAAACCTCAACCCCTTCCTTTAAGGCAAAGGGGCAGACTCCCCCTGCCATATGCCCCGTAAGCCTCTCCGTATCTTCGAATTTAAGCATCTTTGCCTTTGCCGAAAATTCCTTCTTATATTTGGAATTGTCGATTTTAACATCTCTCGCCGCAGCAATTACAATAACTCTTTCGCCTATTATAAAGGAAAGAGTTTTTTGCAATTCTCTCTCCCTTGCAGCCCAAAGCCGCCGCCGCAAGTTCCACTGTTGCGCTTGAAACATCAAATTCTCTTATTCTGTCTTCGATTCCCATTTCTTTGAAATATTTTCTCACTTTGTCTATGGACATTATATTTTCCTCCTTAAAGCCGTAAGCCTGTTTTTGATTTCCTCTTCCGTAACCGTATTAAGAGCCGAAATATTGCATTTAAGCGCCCTTTCATAATATTCTTCCGCCTCTTTTATATTGCCTTCGTCTTCGCTTATTCTTCCCATAAAATAAAGACTGTCTACGATATCTTTAAAGGAAATCGCTTTTTCGAAATATTCTTTTGCCTTTTGAACCTCTCCCTTTTTGTAATATATCTGCCCTAAGTTATCCCACGCCGGAGAATGTTCATCATTGTCTTCTATTGCCTTGTTTGTGTAAAGCTCAGCTTTTTCAAGGTCGTCTTTTAAATAGTAGAGATAGCCCAGTGTTGTGTAGGCATCTGTACTTATGTAAGAAAATTTCTTCATAAGCCCTTCCAAAAGGGAAATTGCCTTGTCGATATCTCCCATAATCCAATAACAACTGCTTTTTGAAACAGTTATGTACTTTTCCATAAGGACATTAAAATTGTATTTTTCAGCCCTTTCGAAATATTTTAAAGCTTCTTCTCCCTTTCCGTCCTGAAGAAGTTTAAGAGCATGAAGATAAAGGGCTTTAACGTGGTGAGTGCCGCTGTTTACTGCTTTTTCGAAATATCCGTAGGCCTTTGTGAAGTGCTTTATTGTATACCAGTAATTACCGATAACCCCCTGTGTGTAGCTCCTGAAAATAAGAGCATTTATCAAAAGATATATAATAAATGCAGGGATAAGGGTCCATTCCGGTTTATTCATTATAAATACAAGCACAATCCAGCTGAGCATTAAAAACCCAAGAGTGAAAAATTTCCAATATCTGGGCCAGTTTATTCTTTTGTTCATATTGCATCTCCTATCTCAAATATCATCTTTTTCAATTTTAACACTTATTTTGTAATGAATCAAGCCCTTCTTTGAATATAGATAGAAAAGAAAACGGGGAGCGGCTTATTATATATGGAAAGGATTTTAAAAGCTTTTTTAAGACAGTTTGAGGATTTTACGGTTATTATCCTTATAATACGCGCCCTTTTAAGCGGAGGGGCACAGGCTCTGAGGGGCGGCGGCGGTTTCGGCGACTGCCTTATAATACTTGCCATACTGATTATTAATGCCGTTTTCGGGTCATATCAGGAGCTGAAGGCGGAAAAATCATAGGAGATGTTCAGACAGACCGCCCTACCCCAATGCAGAAAAGACTGTCCGAGACAGGACGGATATTGTGTGTTTTAGCGGCAGTTTGCTGCACCGCTGTGTTTTTTGGGGGAATTTTAAGGGGCAACTCCCCCGGAGATATGCTCTTGCTTTCACTTTGTCTCAGGGCGGCGGTTATTCCCGAAAGTCTGCCGGCTATAGTTACAATAATGCTTTCGTCGGGAATCTGCCTCCTTTCGAAAAAGGGAGTTATTGTAAGGCGGCTTGTCTGCGCCGAAAGTTTGGGACAGATTAAAGCGGTTTTTCTGAACCCGAATAAAATAGGAGACAAAGAGAAAGCAGAGCTTGAAAGCGCCGGAATAGAGGCGGCTGACAAAAACGACAAAGAAACCTTCTATAAAATATGGTGTCAGGGAAAGACTTTCTGCTTCGTGGGGGAAGAAGACACAGACAAAAGATATATGACGGCGGCGGATATAGGCTGTTGTTTCGACACAAACCCCGAACTTTACGGTATTTCCCACATGGTTTTTAAAAATCTTGATTCTCTGCCGGAGGCTGTAAAAGTCGGACAGGTGATTTATGACAATCTTAAAAAATCTCTTCATTTTCTTTTATCCTGTAATTTGGGGGAGCTGTTGTGTATATTTATATCCGTTATCGCCGGACTTGAGATGCCGCTGTCGGCGGTTCAGCTGCTTATGGTAAACCTGATTACGGATTGTCTGCCGGCTATAGCTATGGCGGCGGAACCCCCTGAGGAAAATATTATGAAAAGACCCCCTATAGAAGAGGAAAAGCTTTTTACAGCCGAATTTATAACAAAAATTACTTTCGAAGGGATTATTATAGGGGCTGTTTCTCTTTGCGCCTTTCTTTTCGGCAAAACGGTTTCGGGACTGACAACAGGCCGAACAATGGCTTTCGCCGTTTTATGTATATCACAGCTTTTCCACAGCTTTAATATGAGAGAAAAAGGTCTTTTTAAAAACAAATTTTTAAACCTTTCCTTTATAATAGGAACGCTTATGGTTATACTTGCCTCCGAGCTGCCCTTCGGAGCGGAAATATTCGGTCTTTCACATCTGGGCTTACAGCTGTGGTTTGATGTGTTCCTTCTTTCCTTTTTTCCCTTTATAATATAATGTTTAAGGCTGTCGAAAAGTAAAAGTATTTATGTATGTGTCTCTTTTACTCATCTGACGCTGCCGAAGATCTAATTTTTGACACTAAAAAACTGTTGACAAGTGAGGGGGGGATTTGATAGAATAATAGGCATAAACAAAATTGTTAAAATAAAGTGCGATGATTGAGAAAAGAACTTTACTTGTTTGCTTTTCAGAGAGCCGTTGGTAAACCCTTGGGGTTGTGGTGTGAAACGGCAGGCGGCTTGTTTTGTTTATCCCTTATAAGCATCTTTTCCGAAAGGGCGGATACGCTGCTTACAGATAACAGTTTACCGGCTTAGTAAGAAAAGGCGGTTATCCCGTTATAGGAGAAGGTTTGATTGAACCTCGTGAGGTTTCCCCCGTAAGGCGGGAAATAAATTAGGGTGGTACCACGAATTGCCTCGTCCCTATCTTTTGATAGCGGCGAGTTTTTAATATTGTTAAAAAATAGTTTTCTTTACAGATAATATATACATTAATATAAAGGAGAGGAATAAGGAAATGAAAAAACACGTTCTTTCAATTCTTGTTGACAACAACGCCGGTGTTTTGAGCAGAGTAACAGGGCTTTTTTCCAGAAGAGGCTATAATATAGATTCTCTCAGCGTAGGCGAAACCGAAAGCCCCGAAATATCCCGAATTACCATTGCTGTAATATGCAATGAAGATTCTATTGAACAGATTATAAAACAGGTTGAAAAGCTCATTGAGGTAAGACGGGTTGTGGATATGACAAAAAGACAGGCCGTTTTCAGAGAGCTTGCTCTTATAAAGGCAAACTGTACAGCCACAAACAGAGGGGAAATCATATCAATAGTAGATATATACAGAGCAAATATAATCGATGTGGCTACTGAGTCAATGACTATTGAAATAACGGGCAACCAGAATAAAATCGAAAGCTTTATTATGCTTATGAACCCTTACGGGGTAAAAGAAATTGTCAGAACAGGGCTTACCGCTCTTTGCCGCGGCAACAACCCTATTAAAAATTATATAAAGCAGGAGTTAGAATAAATTATAACACTGCACCTAATTCTAAGGAGGAATTAAAAAATGACAAAATTATTTCATCAGGAAGACTGTAATTTAGATCTTCTCAAGGGAAAGACAATCGCAGTTATAGGCTATGGCAGCCAGGGTCACGCTCACGCTTTAAACGCTAAAGAGAGCGGCTGTGACGTTATCATCGGCTTATATGAAGGCAGCAAGTCATGGAAAAAGGCTGAGGCTCAGGGCTTTAAGGTTTACACATCTGCCGAGGCAGCAAAGAAAGCCGACATCATTATGATTCTTATTAATGACGAATTACAGGCTAAGCTTTATAAAGAAAGCATCGAACCCAACCTTGAACCCGGCAATATGCTTATGTTCGCTCATGGTTTCAACATTCACTTCGGTCAGATTGTACCTCCCAATGACGTTGACGTTACTATGATCGCTCCCAAGGCTCCCGGTCACACAGTAAGAAGCGAATATCAGGCAGGCAAGGGTACTCCCTGTCTTGTAGCTGTTGAACAGGACGCTACAGGAAACGCTCTTGATTTAGCTTTAGCTTACGGTCTTGCAATCGGCGGAGCAAGAGCAGGTATTCTTGAAACAACTTTCAGAACAGAAACAGAAACAGACCTTTTCGGTGAACAGGCTGTTCTCTGTGGCGGTGTTTGTGCTCTTATGCAGGCAGGTTTCGAAGCTCTTGTTGAGGCAGGCTACGATCCCAGAAACGCTTACTTCGAATGTGTTCACGAAATGAAACTTATTGTAGACCTTATCTACCAGAGCGGTTTCGCAGGAATGAGATATTCTATCTCCAACACAGCTGAATACGGCGACTATATTACAGGTCCTAAGATTGTTACAGAAGAAACAAAGAAGACAATGAAGAAAATCCTTAAGGACATTCAGGACGGCTCCTTTGCCAAGGAATTCCTTCTTGATATGTCATCAGCAGGCGGACAGGCTCACTTCAAGGCTATGAGAAAGTTAGCAGCTGAACATCCTTCGGAAACTGTAGGCGCTGAAATCAGAAAGCTTTACAGCTGGAACGGCGAAGACAAATTAATCAACAACTAATTCAAAAAATATAACGGCAAGGCTCCCCCTTTTAAGGGGAGCTGTCAGCCGAAAGCTGACTGAGAGGTTCTGAGGCTTACATATCGGAATCTCATAACCGCTTATACTTTATGGAATGATGCCCCGAATTTTTTATATTATTGAAGGTTGGAGGCATTACTCCACATAATATTGACACAACTATATTTATTTACGGAAGGAAGATTAAAGTGGAAAAAAAGATAATGATTTTTGATTCCACATTAAGGGACGGCGCCCAAAGCAACGGTATCTCATTTACCGTTGAAGACAAACTTAAAATTGTCAGGGATTTAGACTATATAGGAGTTTCCTACATAGAGGCGGGAAACCCCGACTCAAACCCCAAGGACGCCAAATTTTTCAGAAGAATTAAGGGAACCCGTCTTAAAAACTCTGTTCTTACCGCCTTCGGAAGTACAAGACGAAGCGGCATAAAGGCGGAAGAAGACACAAATGTACAGGCACTTTTAACGGCTGAAACACCGGCAGTTGCCATTTTCGGCAAGGCGTGGGACTTTCACGTTACGGATATTATAAAGACAACTCTTGAAGAAAACTTGGCGATGATTTCCGATACACTTTCCTTTTTTTAAAGAAAGAGGAAAAGAAGTTTTCTTTGATGCGGAACATTTCTTTGACGGCTATAAAAACAATAAGGAATATGCCTTAAAAGTTTTGGAAACGGCAAAAAAGGCAGGAGCAGACCACCTGTCACTCTGCGACACAAACGGCGGCTGTTTCCTCGATGAAATTTACAATATAACAAAGGAAGTCTGTGAAAAGCTTAATATGTCCGTAGGCATACACTGTCACAATGACTGCGGAGTGGCTGCTGCAAATTCCATTTATGCCGTTAAGGCAGGAGCAGACCACGTTCAGGGAACCTTCACCGGTTTCGGCGAAAGATGCGGAAATACCTGTCTTACAAACGTAATAGGAGATTTACAGGCTAAAATGGGCATAATCTGCATACCAACCGAAAATCTTTCAATGCTTACCAGAATGGCGGCGGAAATTTCCGAAATTGCCAATTATAAGCTGTCGAAAAGAGAACCTTTTGTGGGAAAATATGCCTTTGTCCATAAGGGCGGAATGCATATTGACGGTGTTTCAAAGGCGCCTAAAAGCTTTGAACACATAAACCCTGAAATTGCGGGAAATCAAAGAAGATTTTTGACAAGCGAGGTTGCCGGAAGGTCAACCATAATCTCAATTACACGGAAAATTGCGCCTTATATAGAGAAAAATTCCAAAGAATGTGAACTTGTAATGGAAAAGCTTAAGGAAATGGAATTTTTGGGCTACCAATATGAAGGAGCAGATCAGGGCTTTGAACTTCTTATAAGGAAGACAATAGGCAAATATAAGCCTTTCTTTACTCTTGAAACCTTTAAGATTATAGGTCAGTATGACCAGCAGGTAAGACTTACCCCCGAGGAGCTTTCAAAAGAAACAGCGGCAGCTGTTATAAAGGTAAGAGTAAAAGGAAAATCCGAAATTACCGCAGCAGAGGGTATGGGACCCGTAGATGCTTTGGACAAGGCTTTGAGAAAGGCTCTTGAAGTATTCTACCCCCAGCTTTCAACCGTCCGTCTTACGGACTACAAGGTTTGAGTTCTTGTTTGAAAGTCGGCAGCGGCATCAAAGGTTAGGGTTGTTATAGAATCAGCCGATGAAGAAGACAGCTGGTTAACAATAGGAGTTTCACAGGATATTATAGAGGCCAGTCTTATAGCTTTGACTGACTCTATTG
>JAJQBF010000133.1 GCA_021203425.1 Clostridiales bacterium
ATATTTGGTTTTGAAGGGGAAAATAGGATTTGTAAAAAAATTATGGTGAGGTGAAAATATGCTGAATATCGATGATAACAGCTTTGATGAGGAAATTATAGAAGGAGCAGAGCCCTGCTTGGTAGAATTTTATTCTTCAAGCTGTCTGCCCTGCCACCGTATGGAGCCTATTATGGCGGAGCTTTCCGAAGAAAACGGCGACATAAAGGTTGCAAAAATAAATATTGCTCAAGGGGAAAAAACCGTTTCGGAATACGGGGTTATGGCATCTCCCACATTTTTGTTTTTTAAAAAAGGCAGAGAGGTCGGGCGGCTTGTGGGCTTTATGGAAAAAAGTGATTTGGAGAGGGCTGTTGACGAGGTGTTATTCTGAAAGAAGAGTTTCGATTTTCAGTCTGCCTTTTTTCGGAGTTATTATAACAGCTCCTCTTGTGTTTGTAGCAAGATAGGGTATATCAAACTCATCGAAGGTATCGATTGTTTTCTGATTGGGAAAACCGTAGATGTTGTTTTTGCCGCAGGAAATTACGGCAAGAGAAGGGGGAAACGGCGGCAATAAACTCCTCAGAGGAAGAATATTTTGAACCGTGGTGGGCTGTTTTTATTACGTCAGCGGAAATATCGCTGCCTGATTTTACAATTTCAGACTCTGCGGCGGAGGTAATGTCTCCCGTAAAAAGAAAACCGGTGCCGTTAAGGCTCAGGTTAAGAACCATACTCGTATCGTTTATATCGGTTATTTCTTCCGAAACTTCCGAAAAAGGATATACACAGCGGAAAGCGGAATTTTTGCCGAAATTTACAGTATCACCGGCGGAAAGGTAGGTTATGGGAATATTACAGGCGGCAGCTTTTTCAGTCAGGAGAGTATAAAGTTCGGAGGAATAGTTTCCCTTTGGCAAAAATATTTCGCCTATTTCTATATTGCCGATTAATTCGTATACACCTTTCATATGGTCATTGTCGATGTGGCTTATGAAGGCATAGTCAACCCTTGTTTTACCCATATAGTTAAGATAGGGCAGAATTGTATATGTACCCTCGTCCTTTTCGTCCGGCTCGTCTTTTGTTCCTCCGCCGTCCGAAACGAAGGTTTTTCCCTCGGCAAAGCCCACAACTCCGTCGCCTTGACCCACATAGAGAAAAGCAATTCTGTCTTTGTTTATTTCGGCTGTGTGGGTGATAACCCCCAAGATCAGGGCGGCAGCGGCGGCAGTTAATACAGCCTTGTTTTTATAGGATATTGCCGTCTTCAAAGCAATTATGAAAATTATGTAAAGTGCGGCAAAGGCGATAACGGGTCTTCCCGTTGTTATTGTGCAGTAGGGAAGGGCGGTTACTGCACTTGCCGTAATTTTGTAGAAATTTAATATAAGCTGGGCAGTGTATGCAAAAACAACATAAATTTTGATGTTTAAGACATAAAACAAAATCGAAAGGGCACTGCTTAATATAACTGTAAACATAAGAGGCAGAACAACAAGGTTTGAAATAATGTCATAAACGGTAATGCTGTAGAAAAACCACATATTTATAAGCTTTGATATAATGACGGCACTTGTGCTTGCGCCTATGGAATCGGCCGCAAATCTCTGGGGCTTTGTGGAAGTTCCTATAACCTTTTTAAAACAGTCAGAAAAAGGCTTTGCAAAGAGAGCAAGACCGAAAACGGAGCTGTAGGAGTAGAGAAAGCCGCAGTCACGGAGATACATAGGGTTTACGGCAAGAATTATAAAAGCTGAAAATGAAATCGAGGAAATAAGGTCATAGCGGCGGTTTATAATACGGCTTATTAAAAGAATACTCATCATTATAACTGCCCTTACTACGGAAGGGCTTAAGCCCGTAAAGAGGGCATAGGAAAAAAGCATAAGTATAATTATTATGCTGTGGGAAGGTTTTCTGAAAAGTAACATAAGTGCAGTGGCAATAAGTGAAATATGAAGACCGGAAATGGCAAGAACGTGATAAATACCGGCGTTTTTGTAAAGCAGTTTTATTTCGTCGGAAAGATAGGCTTTGTCTCCTAAAAGCATAGCCTTTAAAATACCCGAATTTTCGGCTGTATACATATTGTCTATGGCGGTGCCTGCTTTTCTTCTTAAAAGACTCATATAATATGGCAGATTGTGGTTTGAGGAAATATAGCTTATGTCTCCGTCATACATTTTATAGTTTATTCCTCTGCATCTGTAATATTGAATTTCGTCAAAGTCGCTTGGGTTGTATTTGGGGTTTAAATTATTAAGCTTTCCCGTTAAACTTACTGTGTCGCTTACGGAAAAAGTCTGTGTTTCATCTGTATAGCATATTATTTTGACAGGCTCGGAAGATTTGCCGAATTCGCCGAAATTGTCGGTTTTAATTGTAAGGCTGTTGTCTGAGATATCTGTGATTTTCCCTTCCGCCCTAATTGTTGTGCGGCTTTCCGCCAAGCCGTCGCAAAGGGCATTGAAGTTGTTTGTTTTATTATAGGAAAGTATAAAGCCCAGAACGAAAAGACAGGGCGGGGCTGTAAATGTTTTTATTTTGAAAAAGAAGAGAAAAATTAAGCCCAAAGAAAAAACAAAGAGAGAAACAGTGAAAAACCACACAGGGGTTAAGGAAAGAGAACCCCATATTATTCCCAGAATAAAAAATGTCAGAAATACGGGCATAGGTCTTTTCATTGCTTTTCTCCTTGTTATAGAGTGTATAGTGGTCAGTTTAAAGTGTACAGTGGTATAGTTATTTTATATAAGTGGTCAGCTTACCGATTTTTTCTATTTTGCAGTCTACAACATCTCCCTTACTTAAGAATTTAGGGGGATTAAAACCCATTCCCACTCCGGCAGGGGTTCCCGTTGAAATAATAGTTCCTGCTTTAAGAAGAGCATAGCTGCTTAATTCTTCTATTATATAATCGGGTTTGAAAATCATAAGGTCGGCAGAACTGTTTTGGCGAATTTCGCCGTTTACCTTTGAGCTGATTTTAAGCTTGTCGTTTATATGTATTTCGTCTTTTGTGACTATACAAGACCCCATAGGGCAGAAACCTGTGAGGCTTTTACCCATATACCACTGTTTATGGCGCATTTGTATATCTCTTGCGCTTATATCGTTTAAAATAGTATAGCCGAAAATATAGTTTTCTGCGTCTTCGGCTTTTACGTTGTAAGCGTCTCTTCCTATGATTACAGCCAGTTCCGCCTCATAGTCAAGACGGCTTGTTATTTTAAGGTCTATTGAGCCGTTATGAGGGAGAGCTTCGTTTACTCTTTTTGAAAATAGACAGGATATTCTCTGTCGCCTTCATATTTTTCTAACTTGTAGCGTGCTGACTCCTTTGCGTGCTTCGTATAGTTTACCCCAAGACAGATTATGTCCTGTTTGGGAACGGGAATCGGCGCAAGGAGCTTAACATTACTAACAGGTATTTTTTCGGAAACTCTGTCGGTGTCGGCAGCTTTCACAAGGTCTTCCGAAGTGATTTCGGAAATAAGCTCATTCATAGAAGAGCTTTTTATACCGAACTGTGACAGAGGGTAAACCTCCCTTTCATTTTCCGAAAGAATGGCAATAATTTCGATGCTGTTATATATACAGGTTATTAATTTCATATAGTTTTCCTCTTACAGTACTAAGTAGAGTGGTATAATGTCTTCGTAGGTTCCGTTTTTAAGGAGAAACCCTCCGGGAATTGTTCCGAGCTGTGTAAAGCCCAGTTTTTTATAGAGAGCAAGGGCGTTTTTGTTTGAGGTCACAACGGCATTAAACTGTAATATTTTAAAGCCCTTTTCAGGCGCCGTTTTAATACAGTGTTTTACAAGACTTTCACCTATGCCGTGTCCTCTGTATGCTGATTTAACGGCATAGCTTGCGTTGCATATATGACCGCAGCGCCCCTCGTTGTTGGGGTGGAGAATATATAAGCCTACAGCCTCGCCTGTGTCTTTATCAAAGGCTATGCCTGTGTAGCTTTGGCTTTTGAAAAAGGCTGTTCCCGTTTCGGCGGTTAAATCGTCAAGCTGGGGAAAGGCAAGCCCGTCGTCTACAACTTCGTTCCAAATTTCAATTGCCGAGGTGATGTCCTTTTCGGTAAATTCCTTAATTACAATGTTCATAATAATAATCATTCCTCTTTTATTTTTTGATTTATTGTTTATTGTGTTTGAATTATAAGGCTTTCGTTTCGCTCAAGCTCTGTTGAAATATCCACTTCGCCTGTGTTTTCAGTTACCTTCTGACCTTCAATATAGAACTGTACGGCATTAACGGAGTCAAGCCCTGTCAGAGAGTCTACAATTGAGTAAACCTGAAGAGTTGTTAAGCCTTCGCCGTTTGTTTTGTTGAGGAAGGCCGAAGACAGGTTTACATAGCAGATTCCGTTTTCCGTGGTTGTGTTTATGAGTTTTGTGCCCGAAGGTATGGTCGAAACAAGGCCTGAGCTTTCAGGACCTCCCAACAGAAGTTCCACAAGCTGATATTCTATATCAAGACTTTGTTTAACCTCTAAGAGCCGCTGTTCACCCCTTAAGTGGGTAAGTGTACTGTCGGCAAAGTAGAGGGTTATGGTTTGATAGTTGATTTTTTCGGAGGCTATATCAGGGTTCAGCAGAACATTTTTCCTGTTCAGAGGAGTTTCGCTTACGGCTGTTTCTCCGGAAGTTATGACAACATCGTCTATAAAGCCCAAGGCGGTAAGAGTGTAGACAAGAGAGCTTTTTATAAACAGTCTGTCAACAGCCGACTCCGAAAAAAAGTCGGCAGATAAATCCACATAGGCGGTTTTTTTGTTTTCATCTACATGGGCACTTATAATTTCTACATTGTCAAAAGTTTTAACAAGAGAAGTATTTGCCCTCGGACCGTTTTGAAGTTCAGTAAGAACTGCATCAAAAAGCTCGGCATTTGTTGTACTGTCTGTATGGGGTATGGTTCTTGCTTCCAAGTCAAGGTTGTTTCCGGCAATATTTTTATAATAGAGGGAAACGGTAAAATCCTTTCCCGTTCTTGAAAATATAAGCAGGAAACCTATTAAAGCAATCAGAAACAAGAGTACTGTGGCAAAAATGATGTAAAGTCTTCTTTTTTTCATTTATTGTCCTCCTTGTTTTGCTTAACGGGAAGTCTGACTATGAAGGTTGCTCCGCTGCCTTCCTTGCTTATTACCTTTATGCTGCCGTTGTGGAGAAGAACGGTTGAATGGGTTATGGCAAGACCTAAACCTGTTCCGCCGGTTTCTCTGTCACGGGTTTTGTCTGTGCGGTAGAAACGGTTGAAAATTTTAGGCTGTTCTTCTTTGCTTATGCCTATGCCCGTATCGGCAACGGATATATAAGCGTTTTGATGGTCATTTTCAAGGGTAACCTTTACTACTCCCTCGGGAGGAGTATATTTTATGGCGTTATCTATAAGATTTGATATGGCAAGAAACAGCTTTGTTTCGTCGGCTTCTATTATAACGTCCTTGTCAGCCTCAAGAGTAAGCTCAATATCCTTAACCTTTGCAAGGGGATAAAGAGTTTTCATAATACTAATGAGCACCTTTCTCAGATTTGTGTCTTTAAGGTTAATTCCCGCCTCTCTGTTGTCAAGCTTAACGAGGGAGAGAAGATCGTTTATTATGTTTGTCATTCTGTCTATTTCCGAGTTTATATCCTGTAAAAATTCTTTATACATTTCCTCCGGAGCAGTGTCCTGAAGGAGAATTGACTCGCTTAAAACCTTAATGGAGCTTAAGGGGGTTTTAAGCTCATGAGATACGTTTGAAACAAACTCGGAACGGGAGCTGTCGTCAGACTCAAGCTTTTCCGCCATTATGTTTATGGCATTTCCCAAAACACCTATTTCGTTTTTATTTTTGACGTTAACTCTTTCTCTTAAGTCGCCGTCGGCGATTTTCCTTATAGAGTCTACAAGACGGCTTAAGGGTCTTATAATGTGGCTTGAGGTTATATAAACTATAATGGCTATAACTATGCTTATTATTATTGTAAGTATAAACCAGTCGTGGCTTAAAGAGGCAAGAAGGTCATAAACTTCGTTAAAGCCGTAAACCAGAAGTATTGCTCCCGAGGTTTCTCCGTTATTTCCGTCAATAGCGGCGGAGGCATATATTTTTCCTACATTTTCGTGAAGATTTGCCGCTGCTGTTCCCTGAAGGGCATCGAGAACCTCGGGTATAATAAGAATTTTTCCCGTTTCCGCTCTGTTTGTGTCAGCAATAACCTGAGAATCGGCATTAAGGGCGATTATTCTGGCTGTCAGTTCCACGCTTTTTTCGTCTAAATCGTTCAGAAATTTAGCCGAAAGAGACGGGTCTGTAAGATAGTTGCTTGTTTTTATTGTTCCTGCCAGCTTATTTGCCTGATAGAGAAGATTTTGTTCGTTTCTTCCTTCGAAATAATTTTCAAGAACAACATTCATTGTTGCTGAAAATATAACAAGGGGAACAAAGCTGATTACAAAATAGAGGAAAAACAACTTCCATTTTAAACAGTTATACCATTTCAGTTCCTTAGATTTACTGCAAATAATAACCTACCCCCCATCTTGTATGTATATATTGAGGCTCACTGGGGATTTTCTCGATTTTTTCTCTTAAACGTCTTACATGAACGTCAACAGCACGTCTCTGTTCACGCTTTTGTTCGCCGGAGGTTCCGGGTTTTATGCCCCAAAGCTCGCTTAAAAGCTGATCTCTTGAATAGACTGTACCTATGTTTTTCATAAGAAGAAGGAGAAGTTCAAACTCTTTTGTGGTAAGGTTGGCCTCTTTACCCCCCACATAACACCTTCTTGACTTTGTGTCGAGAGAAAGATCTCTCAAAGAAAGTATACTGTCGTTTACGGGGGTTTGAGCCGATTTTCTTACACTTCTTCTTAATATTGCCTTTATTCTTGCTTTAAGCTCAAGTATGTTAAAGGGCTTTGTTATATAATCGTCTGCCCCAAGTTCAAGCCCCATAATTTTGTCTATGTCTTCGCCCTTTGCCGTAACCATAATTATGGGAACGGAGGAAAACTCTCTTATAGCGGAACAGACATCAAGCCCGTTTATTTTGGGCAGCATTACGTCTAAAAGTATTATGTCGAAGTCTTCCTTTTGGGCAAGGCGCAGAGCCTCTTCTCCGTCATAAGCAACGGAAACGTCCATTCCGTCCTGCACCAGGCTGAATTTTATGCCCTTTACGATTAATTTTTCATCATCAACAACAAGTATTTTGCTCATATATACGCTCCTATTCTGTAATAATATTATCTTTTATATCGTTATATGTACTTTCGCCTACTCCTTTTACATTCATAATTTCTTCGGGAGAAAGAAAACCGCCGTTTTCTTCTCTGTAGGCTATTATTCTTTCGGCTGTTTTTTCGCCTATGTGGGGAAGTTCCTCAAGCTCTTCGGCGTCGGCTGTGTTTATGTTTATAAGCCTTGAAACCTCTGCCTCTTCCGCCATATGTATAACTGCTTTTCTTTCGGTATTATATGTCTCCATGTTTTCAGCGGAGGTAAAATACCAAAGGCAGAACAGCAGAAATACAGCCGCCGCCGCTGAGAAATAAAACAGTATTGTTTTTCTGCTTTCCATAAGCAACACCCCGTAATTATTAATTTTATTAAAAAATATATTAGTCCTTGAAACCTACACCCCTTTTGTGGTATAATAC
>JAJQBF010000145.1 GCA_021203425.1 Clostridiales bacterium
CAAAAAATGTGAGATAAAAATTATATAGGTGAAAAGGAAATTAAAATCTGTGATTAAGAAGAGTAGTCTTTAACGAGCTTTTCAGAGAGTTCTGTGGCGGTGAAAGCAGAGCAGGGGAGTTTCAGATGAATGGGCTTATGAGATTTTGGGCGAAAGGAGATTTTTCTTATTAGCTTTAAACGTGTCCTCACGTTACAGGGGTAGGGTATGGTTGTACCTGAGTTTGTTTGTAAAGTGCGCTTTGGGTGGCACAGCAGAGGTTTTATGACATTCTGTCCCAATTGTAGGGATTGAATGTTTTTTTAGTTTATAAGAAAAATTTTGAAAAAAGAAGAACATTATATACAGTAAGCAGGAGGTTGAATATGAAAAACTTAAAAACCTATGAAAGAGTTTTAGCCGGAGATACGGAAACCCCCATAACTCTTTTCTATAAGTATGTAGGAGATAAAAAGGCTTTATACTTGAAAGCCGAGGCGACGGAAAAATCAATTATTCATTTTTGAGAAAGAACCCCAAAGCCTGTCTTTACGGCTCAGATAAGCTGGCAATAGAAGAAGAAGGGGTTAAGCGTGTTTACGAGGGAAGGCTCCTTGACGGAGTAAGAGACTATCTTAAGGAATTTAAAGTTGAAACAGATTTGGACGTTTCCTTTATCGGCGGTGCCGTCGGGGCTGTAGGTTATGACGTTATAAGACAATATGAAAAACTGCCTGATGACAATCCCGAGGTTATAGGGGTTCCTGTTGTTAATCTTATGGTCTTTACTGAATTTATAATTTACGACCATATGCATGACTGTATAAGGTTTGTTGTTTTAGATACCCCCGACAATTACGGCAGCAGCAGAGCCGAGGCAATTCTCGATAAAATGGAAAAGGAAATAAAAGCCGGAGCCCCCTCGGAAAAATATGAAATGCCAAAGATTTCAAAGCCTATAAAAGTAACAAGCAACGTTACAAAGGAAGAATATATGGATATGGTTGTAAAGGCAAAAAAATATATTTATGACGGAGATATTTTTCAGGTTGTTCTTTCACAAAGACTGACTGTTGAAACAGACAGCAAGCCAATCGACCTTTACAGAAAACTGAGGGCAATTAACCCCTCACCTTACCTTATTTATTATAACTTCGGCGACTACCAGATTGCCGGCTGTTCGCCCGAAATGCTTGTTGAAGTAACGGGAGACAAGGTGAAGACCTGTCCTATAGCCGAAACAAGAAAAAGAGGAAAGAATGCCGAAGAAGATATTAAGCTGGCTTTAAGTCTTAAAAACGACCTTAAGGAACAGGCAGAGCACGTTATGCTTGTGGATTTGGCAAGAAACGATATGGGACGTATAGCCGAAATAGGGTCGGTTGAAGTGATGGAGTTTATGCAGGTTCACTATTATTCTCACGTTATGCATATGGTTACTCTTGTTGAGGGGAAGAAAAAGCCGGAAGACGACTGTTTTTCCGTTCTTTCAACCTTCCTTCCGGCAGGAACTCTCTCAGGCGCCCCCAAAATAAGGGCTATGGAGGTTATAGACGAGCTTGAAAACTTAAGAAGAGGAACCTACGGCGGTGCCTGCGGATATTTCAGCTTTAACGGCGATATGGACGCTTGTATAACAATATGAACCATGATAATCAAAGACGGAAAGGTTTATATGCAGGCAGGAGCCGGAATTGTGGCCGATTCCGTTCCCGAATATGAATATGAAGAATGTCACAATAAGGTAAGAGCCTTGGTAAGCGCTATCGGAGGTGAGATTTAATGGTAGTTTTAGTAGATAATTACGATTCTTTTACAGTTAATCTTTATCAGTATATAGGTGAATTTGACAGGGATATAAGTGTTTTCAGAAATGACGCAATAACGGGAAGGGAAATTTTAGCCCTTAACCCCGACAGACGTGTTATTTCACCCGGACCTAAAACCTCTAAAGAGGCAGGAAATTGTATTGAAATTATACAAACCTGTGCCGGTAAAATTCCTATTATGGGGGTCTGCTTAGGTCACCAGTCTATAGCCGCTGCCTTCGGGGGAGTTGTTTCAAACGCAAAGGAGCTTTTCCACGGCAAGGCATCTATGATAAGTCACGACGGAAAGGGTATTTTCACAGGCGTAGAAAGCCCTATGAAGGCAGCAAGATATCACTCACTTTCCGTTACAAAAAGTGCCGGAGCGTTTTAACACTGCAGCGGAGTTTGAGGGAGAGGTTATGGTCATAAGACATAAGGAGCTGCCTATTAAAGGCTTACAGTTTCACCCGGAGTCTATTTACACTCCCGAGGGAATGAAATTGGTAGGCAATTTTATTAAGGAGGGGCTTGTATGATACTTGACGACATTTGTGCAAGAAAAAAGCTGACTCTTGCGGAAAGCAAATATATTTTCGATGTAAGAAATTTATATGAAAAAATGAACAGTGACAGGACAGCAAGCTTTAAGGCGGCTCTTCAAAAGGAGGGTTTGTCAATTATAGGAGAGGTTAAAAAGGCATCACCTTCCAGAGGGGTTATAAAGGCTGATTTTCACCCTGTTGAAACGGCTAAGGCTTACGGAAAGAGTGTTGATGCGGTTTCTGTTCTTACAGAGGAACATTTTTTCCAAGGTTCACCCAAATATTTGGAGGATATTCACAGCGAAATCTCTTTGCCCTTACTCAGAAAAGATTTTGTGATTTCCCCTATGCAGGTTTTTGAGGCAAGAATGTTAGGGGCGTCGGTTGTACTTTTAATTGTGGCTGTTCTTAAGGAAACGGATATTTTAAGAGAATATATAGGCTTTGCCAAAGGAGTGGGGCTTGACGCTCTTGTTGAAACCCATAACGAAAAGGAACTTAATATTGCCCTTGAAGCCGGAGCAGATATTATAGGAATAAACAACAGAAATTTACATGATTTTACCGAGGGTATTTATACAACAGTAAAGCTTTCGGAAAAGGTTCCGGGAGACAGGGTAATTGTAAGCGAAAGTTCTATACATACTGACAAAGACATTGAAATTGTGGCGAAAGCCGGAGTTTCCGCCGTTTTGGTAGGGGAAAGCTTTATGAGGAGCGGCGATATTGTTAAGAAAGCAGGTGAGTTCAGAGATGCCTATAAAAAAGCCCTTAATTAAGGTCTGCGACTTAAGACGGCCCGAGGACGCAAAAATAGTTAATGAATTTCCCGTAAGCTACGTTGGTTTTGTTTTTGCAAAAAGCAAGCGAAAGGTTGACCCGGGGACGGTTGCGGAAATAAAAAAGCTGCTTAGACCGGATATAAAAACAGCCGGCGTTTTTGCGGATATGAACTTATCCGATGTCAGATATATAACCGACCTTACGGGAATTGACATAGTTCAGCTTCACTCCGAGGAAAATAACTGGTACTGCGGAAATTTTAAGGATAAAACAGTTTGGAAAAGTTTCGCCGTAAAGGATAAGGCATCATTGGATTCGGCGGAAAATTACAGCGTAGACGGCTATCTCCTCGATGCTTATGACAGAGAGGCAAGAGGAGGAACGGGCAAGGCTTTTAAGTGGGATTTGGCGGCTGACTTTGCCGAGAACCATTTTACAATACTTGCCGGAGGAATAACCCCCGAAAATGTTGCCGAGGCAGCGGCAACCGTAAAGCCCGATGTGATAGATTTATCATCTTCACTTGAAACCGAGGGCTTTAAGGATTATAATAAGGTAAAGGCACTTTTTGACGCACTGAAATTAATTTAATATTAGGAAGGAAATGAAAATGAGCAAGGATTTCGGTATTTACGGCGGACAGTATGTTCCCGAGTCACTTATGACAGTTTTGAAGGTTTTGGAGAAAGAGTACGAAACCTACGGCAAAAGCGAAGAATTTAAGAAAGAATATATGTATTATATGAAACAGTATGTAGGCAGACCCTCTGTTTTATACTATGCTGAGAATTTGACAAAGGCTCTGGGCGGAGCAAAAATCTATTTAAAAAGAGAGGATTTAAACCACACAGGCGCCCACAAAATCAATAATACCATAGCTCAGGCTCTTCTTGCCAAGCATATGGGAAAGACAAAGGTTATTGCGGAAACGGGAGCAGGCCAGCACGGGGTTGCGACTGCAACGGTAGCGGCTCTTTTCGGTATGGACTGTGAAGTTTATATGGGAACGGAAGACATTGAAAGACAAAAACTGAACGTTTTCAGAATGGAGCTTTTTGGCGCAAGGGTTGCGCCTGTTTCTGCGGGAACGGGAACCCTTAAGGACGCTACAAACGAGGCTATAAGAACATGGGTTGCAAGAGCGGAAGACACATTTTATATTATAGGTTCGGCTGTAGGTCCTCACCCCTACCCGACAATGGTAAGAGATTTCCAAAGGATTATAGATGATGAAACAAGGAAGCAGATTTTAGAAGAAGAAGGCAGACTTCCCGACAGAGTTTATGCCTGTGTGGGCGGCGGCTCAAACTCAATAGGTATGTTGTATCCCTTTATTGAAGATAAGGACGTTAAGCTTATAGGCGTTGAAGCTGCCGGTCAGGGCATAGAAACAGGCAAGCACACCAGCGCATTCTCCGGCGGAAAGGTCGGTATTCTCCATGACATGAAATCCTCTATTTTACAGGATAACGAGTGTGTTGTTAAAACGGCTTATTCAATTTCAGCCGGTCTTGACTACCCGGGGATAGGTCCCGAACACGCTTATCTTCATGATATAGGCAGAGTTAACTATACTTCAATTACAGATGACGAGGCTATAGAGGCTTTTAAGGCTCTCTGCCTTAAGGAAGGAATTATGCCGGCGATAGAAAGCTCTCACGCTTTGGCTCAGACTATGAAAGAGGCACCGAAAATGTCAAAGGACGAAATTATTGTAATCTGTCTTTCAGGCAGAGGCGACAAAGACGTTCAGTCAGTGGCAAAATATTTAGGCAGGGAAATTTAAGGGGGAACGGTAAAAATGAACAGAATAGACAAAAAATTTAATGAATTGAAGGAACAGGGCAAAAAAGCCCTTATAACATATATTTCAGCCGGCGACCCGACAATTGAAAAGTCGGAGCAGTTTATTTATGCTCTTGAAGAAGGGGGCGCCGACATAATTGAACTGGGAATTCCTTTCTCTGACCCTCTTGCCGACGGTCCTGTTATTCAGGAGGCCGGT
This sequence comes from Clostridiales bacterium, assembly GCA_021203425.1. Classification (GTDB taxonomy): domain Bacteria; phylum Bacillota; class Clostridia; order Lachnospirales; family CAG-274; genus JAJQCI01. The sequence continues at coordinate 5,121 of JAJQBF010000145.1, forward strand.
CTTCGCTCTATAGCCGGTGGTTTCGATTTCGGAAAGCTTGAAATTCTTGTAAATAACATAAGAAAAAAACAGTCAGATTCCTCTTGTGGTTATGGTTTACTATTCTTCAATTATTTGCTACGGAACGGAAAAATTTGTTGACCTCCTTGCGAAAATAGATGTTGACGGAGTAATTATTCCCGATTTACCCTATGAGGAATATGACGAGGTTAAACCTTATATCGATAAAACCGACTTGTGTATGGTTCCCCTTGTGGCTGTTACCTCCGGCGACAGAGTACCTATGCTTGTTAAAGAGGCAAAGGGCTTTGTTTACTGTGTATCCACTCTCGGAGTAACAGGCGGTCAGTCTAACTTTGACAAGAGAATAGACGATTTCCTTGCTGAAGTTAAAAAGTACTCTCCTGTACCCGTATGTATAGGTTTCGGAATATCCAAAAAAGCCGACTGTGACAGATTTAATAAAATAGGCGACGGCTGTATCGTCGGCTCTGCCGTAATAAGAGAAATAAATAAAAGCGGCGGCGACCCCGAGGCGGTAAAGGCATTTGCAAAAAGCCTTGTGGGCTGAAAATCTTAAAAAGTATATTAATGTGGACAGCTCTCTTGACCCGAGGTTTTACTGTGTGCTATAATGTTTATAAAACATAATGTGATGCGTGAAGAAAGACATATGTCTATGGGAAAAGGAGCTGAATTATGGAACAATATACAGAACATGAAATTTTGAATATATCAGCCCGTGCCGGAGAGGTTCTTTTAAAGGCAACGGCGGAAACATACAGGGTTGAAGACACCTGTCGAATAGTTTGTCAAAAACAGGGTCTTGAGTTTGCGGAGGCTTTTGTTCTTCCGACGGTAATTATACTTACCTCAAACTCAAAAGGGGAGCAGACAAAAATAAGAAAAACTTATGACCGCTCCACAAACATTACAAACATATGCAAGGTAAACAGCTTTGTCAGAAATTTGGAAAAAGACGAAAGAAGTTATACCGATAAAATGGAATATTTAAAGGAGATTCGTGACAAAAAGCCCTATCCCAACTGGCTTTACTGTCTTATGTGCGGCTTTGTAAGCGGCGGTTTTTCCCTTCTTGCCGGGGCAACATTCTATGATTTTCAGGCGGCTTTTATCTGCGGGCTTTTGTCGGGTATGGCGGCGATTTTAGTAAAAAATCTTCCGGCGAAGACATTTCTTAAATGTTTTCTTGTAGGGGGAATTACGGGGGCGATAGCCATAACCGCCAGCGAGCTTTCGGAAAAATGTTTCTTTGAGCCTATTATAGTCGGCGGAATGAAACCCTTTTTCCCGGGGATAACCATACTTTTGTCTTTGAGAGACTACCTTGCCGGAAATATTTCCGCCGGAACCTCACGTCTTGCCGAAGGGCTTATAGTGGGGGGAAGTCTGGCGGCAGGCATTGCCATTGTTCTTGAGGTTTATATGCTTTTGGGGGGATTAATATGAGAGGAATAGCTTTTCACTTTATTGTTGCATATTTGGCGACTGCCGCCTTCGGCATAGTTTTTTATGCACCTGCTAAAACACTGCCCTTTTCGGCAATAACCGGCGCTTTCGGATATATAACTCATTATCTGATTTTAAAATATGTTGACGCCGGAGATGTTTTGGCTTGTGCCGCCGGAGGAGTGGTTATTGCCTTTCTTTCCGAAATTTTTGCAATGGTTCAGAAAAATCCCGTTACGGCTTATGAGATGCCGGCGATAATGCCTCTTGTTCCGGGAATAGGACTTTATCGAACTATGATAACATTTATGCAGAATGACTCTGTAGGGGCTGTTGACTACCTTTTTCAGACTATACTTTCAGCCGCCTCAATTGCCATAGGTCTTATTTTAACCGAGGCTGTAACACAGGCTTGGCTCAGAAGAAAGGTTAAGAAATACAAATAAATAATTATACATACATAAAACAGCTGCCGACGGAAAACAAGTTATTCCGTCGGCAGCTGTTTTAGTTTCTTTTCGATATTATATTAAAAGCCTTCTTCACTTCTCTGAATACGAATTTCTTTTCTCTTAAGGGCAGCTTCCCACTCGGCTTTTTCCGTTTCCGTTTCGATTATAAGCCTGGGAACTTTAACAGACTTTCCTTCGTGAACGGCAACAAGCATAAGGTAGGCTCTGTTAATTTGTCTGCGGATTCCGTCTAAGCTTTCGACATAGGTGTCAACCTTGACTTCCATAGATGTATTCCCCACATATACCAAATGACCTATTAATACAATCAAGTCATTAAGATATGCACCGTGGATAAATTTCAAATTGTCTACGGAGGCGGTAACAACGCTGCTTTGAGAGTGGCGCATAGCCACCATAGCCGCCGTTTCGTCAATCCACTCCATAAGTCTGCCGCCGAAAAGCCGTCCGGCGCCGTTTAAAAACTCCGGACGAACCAGATAAATCTGTTCAACTCTCGATTCCTCCACCAAAATTATCGCTGGTCGAACACCCGGGAGCACGGTTTTCGTGTTCCT
>JAJQBF010000195.1 GCA_021203425.1 Clostridiales bacterium
GATTTATATTATAATAAATAATCATTGATATAATTTTCGGAGGGCTTATGAAAAAGATAGTTGTGGCAGCTGAGGGCGGCGATTTTGCCACTGTTTCGGCGGCGGTTGATTTTGCGGAGGAAAATTCCGTAATTTACATAAAAAAAGGTGTATACAGAGAAAAAATAGCTATAAACAAACCGGGAATAACTCTTATAGGCGAGGACAGGGAGGAAACTGTTCTTGTTTACGGCGACTATGCTATGATGGAGTACGAAAACGGCTATCCTATAGGCACATTTAAAACACCTTCCCTTTATGTGGGGGAAGAAGCAGAGGGCTTTACAATGAAGAATCTGACTGTTTTAAATGACGCAGGAGAGGGAAATGTTGTGGGACAGGCTGTGGCGGCTTATATTGACTGCGACAGGGCTGTTGTTGAAAACTGCCGTTTAAGCGCAAGACAGGACACTCTTCTCTGCGGCTCAATTCCCGAGGATATAACAGGAAGAGAACCCAGACTTTGCAGACAGTATTTCAAAAACTGCTTTATAGAGGGAAATGTTGACTTTATTTTCGGCGGCGGTACGGTTTTATTTGAGGGCTGTGAAATTTTTATTGTAGGAAGAGCAGGCTTTCCCAGCGGCTATGTTACGGCGGCCTGTACTGCCGAAAGTATTCCCATCGGCTTTGTTTTTAAAAACTGTAAGGTGTCGGGATCGGGAAACAGAGGAAAGGCATTTTTGGGCAGACCCTGGAGAGACTATGCCAAAACGGTTTTTATTGACTGTATTTGGGACAATATTATTCACCCCGAGGTTTACTCAAAGTGGAATGACAGAAAAAGCCACTTAACCTGTTATTATGGTTTTAACGGTATGGAAGAGTTTAAGGAAAGCAAAGCGGAGTGGGTTCATACTTTGACAGATGAAGACTGTGAAAAATATAAAAAGGAAAATATTTTCGGAAACTGGAAAATATGATTCAGAAGGTGGTTTTTTGAATTACAGAGCAGAAGGGTTTTTGAAAAAGAGAATAGAGAAGGTTTACAGGCAGGAAGGTTTTAGGGGAGAAACAATAGGGGATTTTAAGGCTTGGAAGGAAACCGCCTTAAAGGATTTTGAAAAAATTTTAAGGCTTTCGGCTTTTTCGGCAGCAGAGTTTGAGCCTGTTGTTTCAAGCGGAAGAGTTTTTGACGGATATTTAAGAAAAAAATGTTCCATTCAGACGGCTGAAGGACTGCGTATGCCTTTCTATGTGCTTGAACCTACAAAAAAAGGAAACAATATTCCCGTTATTGCCGTTCACGGTCATGGCTGTAACGGAAAAGAAGGGCTTTGCGGCGACAGCATTAACACAGAAAAGTATAACTACAGCTATGCCATTGACTTTGTTAAAAGGGGCTATACTGTTTATGTTCCCGACCTTTTGGGTTTCGGAGAGCGGCTTGAAGAAATTTCAATAAAAAGGGGCGAAGGCTCTTCCTGTAATCATCTTAACAATGCTTTGACCTCTTTGGGAACAACCTTAATGGGCTTAAACCTTTTCGAGCTTAAAAGGCTTGTAGATTATATCGAAGAAACAGGGGCTGATATGAACGGACTTACGGCGGTCGGTTTTTCCGGTGGCGGCTTGGATGCGTTGGTTTTGGCGGCTCTTGATTCCAGAGTTAAGGTCTGCTATGTAAGCGGCTATTATCACAGCTTTAAGGATACACTTCTTAAAAACAATCTCTGCGGCTGCAACTTCGTTTCCGGACTTTGGGAGCATTTTGACATAGCCGATATAGGGAATATGGTCTGCCCGAGGGGGCTTATTATAGAATACGGAGACAGCGACAGTCTGAATTTCGGCTGTGAAGAAGTCATAGATGAAACGAAACGCTGTTATGAAATTAACGGTGCAGAGGATAATTTTTATGTATTTAAGGGCAGCGGTGATCACAGGTTTTACGGCTTGGGGTACGGTGCTGCGGAAGATATTATAAAACGAGGCGAATAGATTATGAATATGGAGAAAATCCCCATATATTTTGAAAAATACGCAAATTTTGACAGGATAGGAGAGCCTTGCAATATTGCTTTTCCTATGCCGAAGGGCAGGCTTAAGGACACAGACTGCCTTGTTATAAGAAACAAAAACGGAAAAGCCCTCCTTACACAGGCTATTGCAACAGCTTTTTGGTCGGACGGCAGTGTAAAATGGGCTTATGTTGATTTTATATGCGACTTACCTAAAAATAAAGATATTACATATTATATCTGCTTTGACGGTGAAAAAACAGAGGTAGAGGAAATTCCTTTTGAAATTAATGATAAGGGCTTGACAATAAAAACCTGCGGCGAAACCTTTAATTTCGGGAAAGAGCTTGATTTTTATTTAAACGGAAAAAGAGCTGAAATTTCAGGCAATTGGCAGACTGTAAGAGCAGGGGCGGTTACTTCTGTTTTTAAGACTTACGGCTCACATAACGGCTTTATGGATTTTGAAATGACCCTTCAGGTCTATAAAAACTGCCCATGGATTAAAGCGGATTACAGAATAATAAACAAAGAAAAAGAGGATTTTGTGAACCTTGAAAGCCTGTGTTATAAAATTTCAAACACAGGGGAAGACAGGTTTACTATAGGTACTTCGAACTATTTGACAAAATACACCGAAGGCGAGGACATAAGCAAAAAGATAGATGCGGAATATCTTATGTATGACGCAAATGAACATTTTGCCGAATCCTTTTACGGTACGTTTTTCGGAGATTCCTCAACTGAGGGCAGAGGAACGTCAGTTACCGTTTTTCAAACTTACCAAAATTTCCCCTCTGAAATCTGCATAAACAAAGAGGGTATGAATGTTAAAATTCTTTCGGCTGAGGACAAGCCCTTGAAGTTTTTCAGAGGAATGGCTAAAACGGCAACGATTTTTATACATAAGCATAAGGGCATATCAAAGGAAGAGGTTAATTTAAGAAGTCTTATGTTCCAAATGCCGGACAAGGGCGTTTGGCCCAGTGAAATTTACGAGCAGTCAAGCTGTTTTCCCGAAATTTTCCTTAAAAAAGAGGATAGAATAAGAGAGGTTGAAACAAGCCTTGCCCAAAAATTCGACTCAAGGGGCAGAGCCTACGGCTTTATTCACTGGGGCGACAATATCGACTACCACTATACATCACAGGGCAGGGGTCTGGGTAGGGCTGTTTGGGTAAACAATGAATATGACTTCGGTCACGCCGCCTTTGTTTACTATGCCAGAACAGGCACAAGACGGGCCTTGGACGGTATGCTTGTAAGCGTAAGGCATCAAATGGACGTGGATATTATACACTGTTCAGACGACCCATTCCGCCTTGACGGCCAAGTGACACACAGTGCCGACCACGTCAGCGGAAAGGTTGAAATAAGCCACGAATGGGTTGAAGGTCTTTTGGACTATTATCACGCAACGGCGGATAAGGAAGCCCTTGACACAGCAATCCGTATGGGGCATAATATAATGAGGAATTTGGAAAAGCCCAGATATAAGCAAAAGGGCGGAGTAAACGCAAGGGAAACAGGCTGGGCGCTGAGGTCGCTTTGTGCTTTGTATGTTGAAACAAATGACAGTAAGTGGCTTGCTCCCTGCGACAGTATTGTTGAACACTTTACCGCCTGGAAAGAGGAATACGGAGAGTGGCTTGCACCTTATACGGATCATACGGTAATTCGGGTTCCTTTTATGATTTCTATTGCAATTATTTCATTAATGAGGTATTATAGTATTAGAGAGGATAAAAATATAAGGGATATGATAATTTCCGCCGCTGAGGATCTAAGGTCAAACGCTTATTTGGATTCGGGCTTTTTCTACTATAAGGAGTTAAGCTCACTTAAGAGAAACGCAGGAAATACGACACTTCTTGAGGCTATGGTTATTGCCTATAAGCTGACAGGGGATAAGGAATATCTTAAATACGGTCTTAAAACCTTTGAGACGGCTGTGGAGGGCAAGGGAGTTGTTCTTTCATTTGCCAAGAAAATCGACGAGGACGCCGTTGTTATTTCCGGAAACAGTTCTAAGGGGGTTGGGTAGTCCTTTATGCCTTTGCTTACCTATTACACAGCCTGTGTAAAGGCAGGAATTTTGCCGAAAGATTAAAAGCAGGAGAAGATTATGAAAATTGTAATGAAGGTGCTTTTTTGCATATTTATATTATTTGAGATATTTTATTTAATTGTAAATTTGTCGCCATATGTACTGCCTTTTCCGGTTTGGCAGCCACTGTATTATATGATAGAGCCTCGTTTTCATTTGGAAGCATATCAAATCCCCAATTTGGCGGCAATTATATTTTTTATTATTGCTTACAAACTGAAATGTTGTGCAAAAACGGTATTTTACATAGTTTTGTTGATTTGCATTGTACAAATGATTATATTTTTTTAAACACATTTGTACAATATGATTTCATAATACAAAAAAAGTTATAAATAAATCGGGGTTTTCCCGTTTATATAAAAAACAAAAGAGGAGGAAACACAATGATTTACAACATTAAGGACTTCGGGGCTAAGGCCGACGGAATGACTAAGGCTACGGAGGCTATCCGTTCTGCTTTTGCAAAGTGTAAGGAGGACGGCGGCGGTACGGTTTATGTTCCTGCCGGAAAGTATCTAACAGGTCCTGCTTATCTTGAGGACAACACAGAGCTTAACCTTGAAGCCGGAGCAGAGCTTATTTTTTCAGATGATATTGATGACTATAAGGTTGTTACATCACGTTGGGAAGGCGTTAAGAGGGACTGCTATGAATCCTGTATAAATGCCTACGGAAAGAGCAACATTTCAATTACGGGAAGAGGAACATTAAACGGAAACGGCAGAAAATGGTGGGATATTTTCCTTGACGGAGAGAATAAATACCCCAGACCCAAGCTGATTGCGCCTTATGAATGTGAACACGTTCTTATTCAGGGAGTATTTTTAACAAATTCACCCAGCTGGACGATTAATACAATTCTCTGCAATAATGTAACCGTTGACACAGTTTCAATCAAGAACCCGGCTGATTCACCCAATACCGACGGTATCGACCCCGAATCCTGCCGCAACGTACATATTTCAAACTGCCATATCGATGTAGGCGACGACTGTATAGCTATAAAGGCAGGTACAGAGGACACAGCGGAAAGAGTAAGCTGTGAAAATATTACAATTACAAACTGCACAATGTGCCACGGTCACGGCGGAGTTGTTTTAGGCAGCGAAATGTCAGGGGACGTTAAGTATGTTACTATTTCCAACTGTGTATTTGAAGGAACGGAAAGAGGAATAAGACTTAAGTCAAGAAGAGGCAGAGGCGGCGTTATTGAGGATATAAGAGTAAACAATATCATTATGAATAAGGTTCACTGCCCCTTTATTGCAAACCTTTACTATAACTGCGGTCCCAAGGGCGAAGAAGAATTTGTTTGGGATAAAAACCCCAGACCCGTTACAGCAGATACACCTGCTTACCGCCGTTTGAACTTCTCAAACATTACCTGTAAAGAGGCCTCGGCTTCAGCCGGTTTCTTCTACGGTCTTGCCGAAAAATATGTTGAAGACTGTTCATTCGAGGACGTTTTTGTTTCAATGACAGGTGACGGAATTGCGGACTTCCCGGCTATGGCTAAGGGAGTTGAACCTTGTAAGCAGAAGGGTTTCTTCTTAAGCAACGTTAAGGGAATAAGATTCTCCAACTTTACAATTAAGAATGTAGACGGTCCGGCTTTTGAGCTTGAAAACGCAGAAGAAATTGTTTTCTCAAACTGCCGTATTGAAGACCCTGTTTATGAGTGTGAAGCTATTGTTCAGAAGAACACTAAAGATGTTAAAATCTTGGGATAAAACACAAAGGGTGAACCTCTTTCGGGGCGTTCGCCCTTCTTTTTTTGAAAATCTTTATTCGGAGCTGTTGTTATGATTTCAGGGGAAAATGTAAGATTCAGCTATAAAAATAATGAAGAAAATGAAAGCCCCGTAAAGGCTGTGGACGGTGTAAGTTTTTCCGTAGAACAAGGGGAAACAGCGGCGGTTTTGGGAAGAAACGGCTCGGGAAAGTCTACCCTTGCCAAGCTGATAAACGGACTTGAGCTGCCTGACGAAGGGGATATTATTATTTTGGGGGAGAACACAAAGGGTGAGGATATTTGGGAGATTCGCCGATGCTGCGGTATGGTTTTTCAAAACCCCGACAGCCAGATTGTAGCAAGTATCGTTGACGAAGACATAGCCTTCGGACTTGAAAACATAGGTGTACCCACTGAAGAAATGGGCGAAAAAATCGACAGGGCTTTGGAAATTGTGGGAATGAGCGAATTTAAAAAGCACTCTACACAAAATCTTTCGGGAGGACAAAAGCAAAAGATAGCCATCGCCGGAATTTTCGCTATGCAGCCCAAGTGTATAATTTTAGACGAGGCAACCTCTATGCTTGATCCTTTGGGCAGAGAGGCGGTTTTAACGGCGGTTTTTAAGCTTAAAGAGGAATTCGGAATTTCCGTTATAATGATAACCCATTTTATAGAAGAGGCGGCAATGTGCGACAAGGTTTATGTTATGAATAAGGGCAGGCTTGCGGCTTTCGGAAAGCCTTACGATGTTTTGGTTAAGGGGGATATTTTAGAAAGCTGCGGTCTTGAGGCGCCTTTTTATGCGGATATGGGGAAAAGACTGGGGATAGAAGAAAAAATTCGGGAATGTGAGAAATTTGCCGATGAGGTTGTGAAAAAATTCGGAAGTATTCAGCATATTGAGAAAAAAAAGGAAGAAAAAGAGGACAGGGAAAGCATACTTAAGATAGAGAATATATTTTACAGATATGACAAAGAGCCTGTTTTAAAGGGGATAACCTTTGAGGTTGAAAAAGGCTCTTTTACAACGGTTATAGGTCACACAGGGTCGGGTAAAAGTACCCTTTTAAGGACGTTAAACGGGCTTTACAAACCCTGTGGAGGCAAAATATTATTTAAGAATAAAGAAATATCAGCCTATAAGGACATAAGGTTTAAAATCGGAATTGTTTTTCAAAATCCCGATTATCAGCTTTTTGAAGAAACTGTTTTAAAGGACGTTATGTTCGGGGCTTTAAATATGGGCTTTTCTGAAGAGAAAGCAAGGCAAAGAGCCTTAAAAGCGCTTGAATCTATGGGCTTTTCCGAAGAAAAAGCTGAAAAATCTCCCTTTGAACTTTCCGGCGGTGAGAAAAAGAGAGTAAGCATAGCCGGCATACTTATAATGGAGCCGGAGGTTCTTGTTTTAGATGAGCCGGCGGCAGGTCTTGACCCGGCAGGAAGAAGAGAAATTTTAAAAATCGTCAAAAATATACAGAAAAAGGGCACAACAGTAGTTATGGTAACCCACAGTATGGAAGACGCCGCCGCCCTTTCCGATTATATTGTTGTTTTAAACAGGGGTAAGGTTTATAAAGAAGGCAGACCCAAAGATATTTTTAAGGACGGGGACGGGCTGAAATCCGTAGGTTTGGGGGTTCCCGAAATATACAGGTTTAAAAAAGTTCTTGAAAAAAGAGGGTTCGCCTTACCGGAAGACTGTTTTTCGGCGGAGGCTGCGGCAGAATTTATAAAGGGGGCGGAATAATTGTATATTAC
>JAJQBF010000270.1 GCA_021203425.1 Clostridiales bacterium
TAACTTCCACTTCTAATTCCACTGTGGAATTTACTTTGGGAATTTACTTATAAAAACTTTTTTTAAAATTCGAAAAAAGTGCTTGACAAATTCGGACTTATGCTCTATAATACTATTTGTCGTCAGGAGATAACCCCTACTCCTTTCCCCATTTCTTGGCGGCGGTAAGCCCAGGTAGCTCAGTTGGTAGAGCAGCGGACTGAAAATCCGTGTGTGGGCGGTTCGATTCCGTCCCTGGGCACTTTTCTTTTCTGTGCGGGTGTGGTTCAATGGTAGAACATCAGCCTTCCAAGCTGAGGACGAGGGTTCGATTCCCTTCACCCGCTCGTAAATCTTATATATGCGCGAATGGCTCAGTGGTAGAGCATCGCCTTGCCAAGGCGAGGGCCGCGGGTTCGAATCCCGTTTCGCGCTCTTTAAACCGCAGATTTGTTGTCTGCGGTTCTTTTTTTTTGTGAAAAATTAAAGAACCAAATAAAAACCGCCGGCAGCCGACAGTTATCTTCTTCAAAAGATATCTTGCCGGTGTTCGGCGGTTTTTATTTATTATTCTTCTCCTTTTATCTGTGCTGCTGCGTCTACAGCCTCACGCATCATAGAAATTTCGGCATCATCTGCATCGCCGTTTATAATTCCGTCTACAACTATTGCTTTATGTTCATTTATAATTTCGGTAGAGGTTAAAAGTGTTCTCACCTCAGAACTGCCTGAGCTTGTATACTTAATTGTATATCTGAGAAAACTTGTTCTCTCTTCGGTTTCATCAACACTGAATTCAACAACGTCAATATTACTTCCCCCTGCCGTTGTATAACGGTCTATGACATCGTCCTTTGTCATAGGAAGATCCCCTGTGTTAAAGGTTTCGTCGTCAATTACGGAGGCACTGATTGTTTTGTCTCCCTGAACAAAAACAGTACTGTTTTGATTATCCATTGTTATTTCCCAGTCGCCCCCGGGGAGAGTTACGGCTATGTCAGTTTCGCCTGTATATTCTCCCGAAACAACGGGATTAGGCTCGGTAGTTATTTCAACAGCCTCTTCGCTTAATCTTACTGTTTCGCCGGTGTCTGTTCCTCCGCAGGCAGAAAGTACAGCTGCTGCCGCAGCGGCAGCTATTAAAATTTTATACATTTTCATTTAGGTTACGTCCTTTCGTTGCTGTAACGTCTTTTTCGTCTTTTAAATTGTTTTCGAGATTTTTGTTTGCCACTGAAAGCATAAGCTTAATTCTGTTAAGCTGGTTTACTTCACTTGCCCCCGGGTCATAGTCAACGGCAACAATATTCGACTGAGGATATTGCCGCTTAAGTTCTTTTATGACTCCCTTGCCTGTTACGTGGTTTGGCAGACAGGCAAAAGGCTGAGTACAAATGTTGTTTAAAACTCCCGAGTGAATAAGTTCCACAAGCTCAGCAGTCAAGAACCAGCCTTCTCCCGTTTGGTTTCCCATAGAAACTATAGGCGCAGCATATTCTCCAAGCTTGGCGATATCCGCCGTAGGCTCGAAGTGTTTGCTCCTTTTGAGAGCCTCGTTCATTGGCTTTCTTACACCTTCTACAAACTTGATTCCTATTGTTGTAAGAACCGTTGTGGAATGTTTGAAACCCAAATATTTTTCCTTAAATGTACAGTTATATAAACTGTAAAGGAAGAAATTTAAGAGATCCGGCACAACAGCCTCTGCCCCTTCGCTTTCAAGAAGGTTTACTATATCGTTGTTTGCCGTCGGGTGGAACTTAACCAAAATTTCACCTGCAACTCCGACCTTCGGCTTAACTATGTCAAGTCTGGGCAGCTCGTCAAATTCCTTAACTATATTACGGCAGTTTTTCTTAAACTCACCGCTTTTAGGCTTAACAACAGCCTTTTCGCAAATCTTCATCCATTTTTCACAGAGAGCATCGGCAGAACCTTTTTCTTTCTCATAAGGTCTTGTAGCATACAGAACCTTTGTCAAAAGATCTCCGTAAAGACAGCCTTGTAAAGCTCCCATAATAAGCCTGAGATTGTAAACGTTAAAGCCCGGGTTCTTTTCAAGCCCCTGAGCGGAAACGCTTACAACGGGAATTTGGGGGTAGCCTGCCTTCTTTAAGGCTCTTCTTATAAAGCCTATATAGTTTGAAGCACGGCAGCCGCCGCCGGTTTGGCTCATAAGAAGGGTTGTGTTGTCGGGGTCATACTTTCCCGAGTTAAGAGCCTCTAAAAGCTGACCTACAACAATAAGCGCCGGATAACAGGCATCATTGTTTACATATTTAAGTCCTATGTCAATAGCCTTTTTGTCTATAGCCGGCATAACCTCAAGATTATAGCCTACAGCCCTTAAGGCCGGTTTAATAATTCTGAAATGGTAAGGCGCCATTTGGGGCATAAGTAAAGTATGAGTTTTTCTCATTTCCTTTGTGAAAACAACTCTGCCGTTTGGCTTTGCTGCTTTCTCCGGCTTAATACCCTTAAGCTTTCTGTCTTCTATGGCTGCAAGAAGGGAACGAAGTCTTATTCTTGCCGAGCCTAAATTGTTTACCTCGTCTATTTTAAGAACAGTATATATTTTATTTCCTGCACGAAGTATGTCAGAAACCTCATCTGTTGTTATGGCGTCAAGACCGCAGCCGAAAGAGTTAAGCTGTATAAGCTCCAAATTTTCCTTCGTGCGCACAAGCGATGCGGCGCCGTAAAGTCTTGAATGATAAGCCCACTGGTCTCTTACATTTAAAGGACGGGGAATCTTTCCCAAATGTGCAATTGAGTCTTCTGTTAATACAGCGGCATTATAGGCTGTAATCATTTCTGGTATGCCGTGGTTTATTTCAGGGTCGATGTGATAGGGTCTGCCGGCAAGAACTATACCCTGCATACCCGCATCCTCTATAAGCTCCAGTGTTTCCTCGCCTTTTTTGCGAATATCCGCTCTGAAAGCCTGCTGTTCGTCCCACGCCGCATTTGCCGCCTTTTTAATTTCCGCCTTGGGTATATCGGAAAATTCCCCTTCAAGACGCTTTATAAGGAAGTCCTTGTCATTAAGGCTGAAGAAGGGACTCCTGAAATTTATGTCGGGATTATGTATCTCCTCCATATTATTCTTTATGTTTTCGGGATAGCTTGTAACTATGGGGCAGTTATAGCAGTTGTCGGCGTCCATAATCTCCTGATGCTCATATGAAACACAGGGATAGAATATAAATTTGCAGCCGTTGTCTATAAGATATTTAACGTGTCCGTGAACAAGCTTAGCCGGGTAGCAAACCGACTCGGAGGGGATAGACTCTATACCCAACTGATAAATATCTCTGCTTGACTTAGGCGAAAGCATAATGCTGTAGCCAAGCTCCGTAAAGAACGTAAACCAGAAGGGATAGTCCTCATACATATTTAAAACTCTGGGTATACCCACAAGACCTCTCTTAGCGTGAGCCAAAGGTGTGGGAATGTAGTTAAAAAGTCTGTCATATTTATATTCAAACAAATTGGGCACGCAGCTCTGTGAAACGTCCTTGCCTAAGCCTCTTTCACAGCGGTTTCCCGAGATAAATCGTCTGTTTCCGCTGAATTTGTTTATAGTCAAAAGACAGTGGTTGTTGCATCTCTTACATCTCGTGAAGGAAGAGCTTACAGTAAGATTTTCCAAATCCTCGGCGGAAATTGTGGTGCTTAATTCGTTTTCGTTATATTTTGCCTTTGCTATTAATGCGGCGCCGAAAGCACCCATAATTCCGGCTATATCCGGACGGATAGCCTCTCTTTCGGAAATAAGCTCAAAAGCCCTCAAAACAGCATTATTGTAGAAGGTTCCCCCCTGAACAACTATTTCCTTTCCCAAATCTGTAGGGTCGGTTATTTTAATAACCTTTTGAAGTGCGTTTTTAATAACGGAGTAAGCCAGTCCGGCGGAAATATCCGCCACCTCTGCCCCTTCCTTTTGAGCCTGTTTTACTCTTGAATTCATAAAAACAGTACATCTGGAACCTAAGTCAATAGGGCTTTTTGCAAACAAAGCAACCTTAGCAAAGTCTTCAACCTTAAGTGAAAGGCTCCTTGCAAAGGTTTCTATAAATGAGCCGCAGCCTGCGGAACAGGCCTCGTTTAAAAGCACGGAATCTATAACTCCGTCCTTTATTCTTATACACTTCATATCCTGACCGCCTATGTCAAGTATAAAGTCAACCTTGGGGTTAAAGAATGCCGCCGCTTTATAGTGAGCAACTGTTTCTATTTCTCCCAAATCAAGTGTCAGGGCAGCCTTAATAAGCCCCTCGCCGTAGCCCGTAACGCAGGACTTTCCTATTTTTACCCCTTCGGGGATTATTTCATATATTTCTTTTAAGGCTCTCATACAAACCTTTAAGGGGGCGCCCTCGTTGCTTGCGTAATATGAGTGAAGAAGGGTTCCGTCTTCTCCTATCACGGCTAATTTTGAGGTGGTTGAGCCTGAGTCAATGCCCAAAAATACGGTATCACCCTTATAGTCCTTAAGACTTCCTTTTTTAACAACTGCCTTGTCGTGTCTTTCTTCGAATTTGTCAAAATCCGCCTGTGTGGCAAAAAGAGGGTCAAGGCGGTTTATTTCCATTGTAAGGTGTTTTTCACCTTTTAAATTTTTTATAAGTCTGTCAAAGGTAAAGGTTTCTCCTCCCTCCGAACGCATAGCCGAGCCCATTGCGGCGAAAAGGTGGGGATTTTCAACCTCTATAGCCTCTCCTTCCTTAAGCCCCAAAACATCTATAAATCTTGCCCTTAATTCCGTAAGGAAATGAAGAGGACCGCCCAAAAAGGCTACTCTGCCTTTAATGGGCTTTCCGCAGGCAAGACCGCTTATTGTCTGTGAAACAACAGCGTGAAAAATAGAAACAGCCAAATCAGGCTTGCTTGCTCCCTCGTTTATAAGGGGCTGTATATCAGACTTAGCAAAAACGCCGCAGCGTGCCGCTATGGGGTAAATAACTTCATAAGACTTGGCATATTCGTTAAGCCCCTGAGCGTCTGTCTGTAAAAGTGTAGCCATCTGGTCAATAAAGGAGCCTGTTCCACCGGCGCATATGCCGTTCATTCTCTGTTCAAGCCTCCCTGTAAAGTAAATTATCTTAGCATCTTCGCCGCCTATTTCAATGGCTACGTCTGTGCCCGGTGCTTTCTGCTCTAAAGCCTCCGCAACAGCCACAACCTCCTGTGTAAATGGAATACCTATCCATTCACCGATTGAAAGCCCTCCGGAACCGGTTATCATCGCCGTAAATTCACAGTCCGGCGAGCCTTTCTTTGCGTCTTCCAAAAGCTCTAAAAGTGTCTGCTGAATGTTGGAAAGATGCCTTCTGTAATCTCCGTAAATAACATTGTTAAATTCATCAAGACAGGCAATTTTAATTGTTGTGGAACCAATGTCAATGCCTACTTTCATATTTTTCATTCTTTTCAACCTCTTCTTTTAATCTGCTCCCTGTTTAATCGAAACACTTATATACTATTCTGTATTTAATAACCACTATAATAACACAATCCCCTATTTTTTGCAACCCACTAATAATGGTATATTTCACTTTCCGTCTTTCTTTTTTTGAAATTCAAAACAGGCGGCAGCCTGAAGAGAAACCGGCGTAAGGTGTATTAAAAAGGGCAGCAGCTTTTCGGTCTTTCCGGGAATTATAACAGCCTTTTTCTTAAACATTTTTTCTATGGCATATTCGCCGCAGTATTTCGGGTCGATTCCCTTCGTGGCAAACTTAACCCCTGCTCGGCTGTTAAAGCCCGTAGCCACAGGCCCGGGGCAGAGAACACCGCAGTAGACTCTGCTGCCGCTGCGTCTCAGCTCTTCCCTTACGGAAAGGGTAAGCTTGTAAACATAGCTCTTTGTTCCGTAATATGTTGCCATCATAGGCCCGGGAGGAAAAGCCGCAAGAGAACCCACATTAAGTATATAGCCTGAATCTTTTTTAACAAAGTCTTCTAAAAACAGTTTCATTAAAATGTGTACGGCTTTAATATTTAAATCAATCATATTAAGTTCATTTTCCAAATCTCCTTCGGAAAAAGCGGCAAACTCTCCGAAACCTGCATTATTTATGAGTATTTCCACATTATTCCACTTAGTTTCGTTGTAAAGCCTTATACACTCTTCCTTTTTTGAAAGATCCGCCGGTATTATTTTTGTTTTTGTTTTAAGCTCGGCGGAAAGAGCCTTAAGCCTTTCTTCATTTCTTCCGGTTATAATAATGTCATAGCCCGTATCGGAAAGTTTTTTTGCCATATACAAGCCTATTCCGCCGCCGGCTCCCGTAATTAATGCAGCCATTTGAAAGCCTCCTTTAAAAGAATTTCTTTTTTGTTGTTTTCAGGGTTTAAAAGAACGAAATCCAAAAGTCTGTTTAAAGTATAGCCTATTTCCGGTCCTTTAAAACCCAAGCCCGTTATGTCTCTGCCGTTTATATCAAGTGACTTTATTGTAGTTTGTTCCTCATTTTTTATAAATTTTTCAGCCTCGGAAATATATTCCTCCCCCTTGGCTTTCTTTATATTAAGCAGCTTTAAAAGCCCTTCTTTTCCCATTTCAGACAGCAGTTTTCTTAAATCATATTCACTTCCGTCAATTTTAAAATCATAATATTTTATCAGACTTAAAGCAGATTTTATAAGGCTGTTCGACAACTTTAAATTCTTAAGTGTTCTTTCGGGGTTTTCCTCATAGGCAAGTATGATACAAAGGGCAATATCTTCTCCCTTGTCTGCTTTTTTTAAAATTTCGGCAATTTGTTTCCCCCGTTGTCTTAATGCCCTTGAAATTTCAGGGGCACACTCTTCAAAAAGCTTTGTTTCGTCTATAAGAAGGAGCTTTTCACGGTGTTCGGAGGTTATAAGCCTTAAAAACTCCGTTGTTATTCTCTCTATGCTTACGTTTTTAATAAGTCCGGCATTGTTTTTTACGGCCTCATATGTCTTTTCTTCTATTTCAAAGCCCAGCTGGGCGGAAAATCTCAGCGCCCTGAGCATTCTCAGCGCATCTTCCCGAAATCTCAAATTAGGTTCTCTTACCCCTCTTATAATCCCCTTCTTTATATCTTCTCTTCCTCCGAAAGGGTCTGCATAGCCTTTGTCGGGGCTGTAGGCTATGGCATTCATAGTAAAATCTCTTCGGCTTAAGTCCTTTGTTATGTCGTCTGTAAATGTTACCTCATCGGGGTGGCGGTTGTCTTTATATTTACCGTCGATTCTGTAAGTTGTAACCTCATAGTTTACGGAATTGTGAACCACGGTAACCGTGCCGTGCTGTATACCCGTATCAAAGGTATGGGGAAATATTTTTTTTATATCCTCGGGCAGTGCATTTGTTGTTATGTCATAGTCATGGGGAGTAAGCCCCATAAGATAATCTCTTACACAGCCCCCTACAATATAGCCTTCAAAGCCCGATTCGTTAATTTTATCCAGCAAATAAAGAACATCTTTCGTAAGTTTCATCTTTAATACGTTCCTCTCTGATAAGAATATTGATTATATAATAGCATAAAAGTTCACTTTTTACCAGTCCTTTGCTGTCTTTTTTCAGCAAACCTTTTATAAGTAAATTCCCAAAGTAAATTCCACAGTGGAATTAGAAGTGGAAGTTA
>JAJQBF010000167.1 GCA_021203425.1 Clostridiales bacterium
TACTTAATTCCGCCTGTTCCAACTGTGGAATTTACTTTGGGAATTTACGAAAAATTTTAAAAAAATAAATTACAAAAAAATTTTTTAATAGTTGTAACAATTCAGCCGAATTATTGTTATGAAACGTTTGCTGTCTCTCGAAAAATAACTGTCTCCTTAATTTAATTTGACAACTTAAGAAAAAAACTCTTGCATTTATCTTTGTATAATGGTAGTATTTGTTTAAAGAAACAAAAAATAAGGAATTGATGAGTTAAGGAGAATTTTTGTTTTATGATAGTGTGTGTTAAAAGCTGCGGCATAAACGGTCTTGACGGGTTTATCGTCAGTGTGGAAACAGATATAAGAAAGGGCTTTCCTTCTTTTGATATTGTTGGGCTGCCCGATTCCTCCGTTAAGGAGGCAAAGGAAAGGGTAAAGTCTGCCTCGGCAAACTCTGACATCAAATTTCCCTATAACAATGTTATACTTGTAAACCTCGCCCTCACAGGGCTGAAAAAAGCAGGACCTTCCTATGACCTGCCTATAGCCTTGGGAATTTTATCAGGCAGCTTTAAGGTAAACAGAAAAATTTTCGACACAACCCTCTTTACGGGGGAACTTTCACTTGACGGAAGTGTAAGACGTGTAGACGGAATTTTACCTATGGTTCTCCATGGAAAAAAAGAAGGCTTTACAACCTTTGTTGTTCCTTATGACAACAGAAATGAGGCTGCTCTTGTAAAGGGCATAGATATTATACCCGTAAGAAATCTTAAGGAATGTTGTGAATATATAAACGGAAAATACCCTATACCGCCTTATACAGCGGTACCTTCTGTATTAAACACAGGGTTCTCTGAGCCTGATTTGGATTTTAAGGACGTTAAAGGGTAGGAAAACGTCAAAAGGGCTATGCTTATTGCTGCAGCCGGTATGCACAATATAATTATGACGGGACCGCCGGGTTCGGGAAAGACTATGATGGCTAAAAGACCTCCCACTATTTTACCCGATATGACATTTGACGAAAGTATAGAAGTAACGAAAATTTACTCCGTAGCCGGTCTTATAAAGGATAAAAGCGCCCTTATAGCAAACCGCCCCTTCAGAAACCCTCACCACACTATTTCGAATGCCGCAATAGTCGGCGGCGGAAAGTTTCCACGTCCGGGAGAGGTGAGCCTTTCTCATAACGGTGTTCTCTTTCTTGATGAATTCCCCGAGTTTTCCCGAGATGTTTTGGAGGAACTTCGCCAGCCGCTGGAGGATTCGGAAATTACAATATCCAGAGTTAACGGAACTATGACCTATCCGGCAAACCTTATGCTTGTAGGAGCAATGAACCCCTGTCCCTGCGGCTATTACGGCTATTCTGGCAGATGTCACTGCAGCCACAATCAAATTATAAGGTATAAAAACAAAATTTCCGGCCCTCTTCTCGACAGAATCGATATTCAAGTAGAGGCAAGCGGCATAGACTACGGAAAGATTTCTTCGATAAAGCCGGGGGAAAGCTCCGAAAGCCTTAAGAAAAAGGTTACTGCGGCTCAGAAAATTCAAACCGAAAGATATAAAAACGAAAGCTTTCGGTTTAATTTGAGACTTGCGGCCTCGAAAATAGATAAATACTGCCCTTTGGGGGATAAAGAAAGAGCCCTTATTAAAACAGCCTTTGAAAGACTTTCATTAAGCGCAAGGTCTTATCATAAAATACTTAAAATAGCCAGAACAATAGCCGACCTTGAGGGAAATGAAAACATAAGCCTTTCGAACCTTGCCGAGGCGTTATCCTTAAGAGGCTCCGACAGGAACAGTGAATAAAAATTATGTTAAGCGAAAAAGAATATATAATGTGGCTTTCCGGTCTGTCGAAAATAAGCCATTCCAAAAAAGATAAACTTCTGCATATCTTAGGCTCTGCAGAGGATATTTATACGGCGCCCGAAAGCCTTTTGAAAAAAATAAACTGGCTCACGGAAACCAATTTTGAAGACATAACCTCAAACCGAGATATAGATAAACTGAAAAGATATGCCGAAAAGGTTTATTCTCTCGGGGCAGACTATATAATAAAGGAAAACGGCTATTATCCCGAAATTCCAAGAGAAGCTTACGATGCTCCTCTTGGGTTTTACCTGAGAGGGGATAAAAACGTACTTCTTGACAAAAAGGTAAGTATGGTGGGAACAAGACAGGCCACTCCCTACGGTGTGTCTGCCGCAATGAAATTAGCCGAAGACTTTGCCGCCGCCGGAGTTTGCATAGTAAGCGGAATGGCCGACGGCATAGACAGTGCCTCCCACAGGGGCGCCCTTAAGGGAAAGGGCAAGACAATAGCCGTTTTGGGCTGCGGCATAAATGTGTGTTATCCCAAAACAAACGAACACCTTATGAAAAGGATAATCGAAAACGGCTGTGTCATTTCCGAATATCCTCTTGACGAAAGGGCTAACGCCCGATATTTTCCCGAAAGAAACAGAATTATAGCCGGGCTGTCAATGGCTGTTGTAGTTGTAGAGGCAAATGAAAAAGGCGGCTCACTTATAACGGCAAATTTGGCGGCGGATTTCGGCAGAGAGGTTTTTGCCCTTCCGGGAAATATTACCTCCCGGGCAAGCAAAGGCACAAACAATCTTTTAAAACTGGGAGCTGCGCCCATAACCGAGGCGAAAGATGCCTTTTTTGCCATAGGGCTTGACAAAGAAGAGGCAAAAAAGGAGCCGAAGGAAAAAATTACTCTTGAAAATAAAGAAAAAATGGTTTATGATTGTATAAATCCGGGAGAGACGGCTCTTGACGAAATAATTATAAAAACAGGACTTGATATAGCGGAGGTTCAGCTTATACTGCTGAATATGGAAATGAGCGGGCTTATAAAGAAACTGCCTGCCTCAAAATATGTATGTCTGTAACTGTAAACAGAAGGAGGACAATCACATGGCTTCAAAAAAGAACCTTGTTATTGTGGAATCGCCTGCAAAGGCAAAAACTCTTAAAAAATTTTTGGGCAGCAACTATAAAATAGAGGCAACTATGGGTAACGTAAGAGACCTGCCCAAAAGCGAGCTTGGAATAGATATCGAAAATGATTTTGAACCAAAATATATAACAATAAGAGGCAAAGGCGAAACACTGGCAAAGCTTCGCCGTGAAATAAAATCAGCCAACAAAATATATCTGGCAACCGACCCTGACCGTGAAGGAGAGGCTATAAGCTGGCACTTGCTCTATGCCCTTAAGCTGACGGAAAAAACCGACAGGGTTCACAGAATAACATTTAATGAAATTACAAAAACCGCCGTTAAGCGCTCAATAAAAGAGGCAAGAGACATAGATATGGATCTTGTAAACGCTCAGCAGGCAAGACGTGCCCTTGACAGAATCGTGGGCTATCAAATAAGCCCTCTTCTTTGGAAAAAGGTTAAAAAAGGCTTAAGCGCCGGAAGAGTTCAATCTGTGGCTTTAAAGCTTATCTGCGACAGAGCGGAGGAAATAGACAACTTTATACCCGATGAATATTGGAGCATCGAGGCCGACCTTAAAACCCCTTCGAATAAAAAGCTCAAAGTAAAGCTTACAAAGAAGGACGGCAAAAATATTGAAATAAAAAACAAGGAAGAGGCTGACGAAATTTTAAAGCTCCTTTCCGAAAATGATTTTATTATAAAAGATGTAAAAAACGGAACAAGGGTTAAAAATCCGGCGCCGCCTTTTACAACAAGCACAATGCAGCAGGAGGCATCTAAAATCTTAGGTTTCTCCACTCAAAAAACAATGAGCATAGCCCAGCAGCTTTACGAAGGCATAAGTATTAAGGGCGAAGGCACGGTAGGTCTTGTTTCATATATCCGTACAGACTCCGTAAGAGTTGCCGATGAGGCATATTTTGAAACAAGAGATTTTATACAAAGCGAATACGGCGAAAAATATATATGCGAAAGACGTGAATATAAGTCAAGAGCCAGCGCACAGGACGCCCACGAGGCTATCCGCCCCACTCAGGTTACAAGAAAGCCTTCTTTAATTAAAGAAAGTCTTTCAACCGACCAGTTTAAGCTTTATAAAATGATTTGGGAAAGGTTTGTGTCAAGTCAGCTGCCCCAGGCGGTTTATGACACAAGCTCGGTTAAAATAGACTGCGGAAACTGTCGGCTTAACGCCGGAGGGAGCCGTTTAAGCTTTGACGGTTATCTTCTTGTTTATAAAAAATATGAAGATAAAAAACAGGATGAGGAAATTCCCGAATGCAGCCCCGGTGATGTTCTTAAATTAAATGAACTTATTCCGGCTCAGCACTTCACCCAGCCTCCGGCAAGATACACCGAGGCTCTACTTATCAAAACTCTTGAAGAAATAGGAGTGGGCAGACCTTCTACCTATGTCCACACAATAAGTACACTGACAGCCAGAAACTATGTCACAAAGGAGTCAAAACTGTTTTACCCCACCGAGTTGGGCGAAGTTGTAAGCGAAATTTTAAAAAACAATTTCAGTGATATTGTCAATGTGGATTTTACGGCAAAAATGGAAGAACAGCTTGACGAAGTTGAAGAGGGAAAATACGAATGGAAACAGATTTTAAGAGACTTTTACCCTCATTTTAAGGAACTTCTGGACGAAGCTATGGAAAACCAGTCTGACGTAACCGTTAAAGAAGAGGAAACCGACATAATCTGCGACAACTGCGGCAGAAATATGGTTATAAAATTCGGAAAATACGGAAAATTCCTTGCCTGCCCGGGCTTTCCCGAATGTCGAAACACAAAGCCCTATTATGAAGACTCGGGGGTTAAGTGTCCGAAATGCGGCGGAAAGGTTTATATTAAAAAGAGCAAAAAAGGCAGAAAGTTCTGCGGCTGTGAACATAACCCGGAGTGTGACTTTATTTCATGGAATAAGCCTACGGGAAAGCTTTGCCCCGTTTGCGGAAGTCCCCTTGTGGAAAAAGGTTCGAAAACAAAAAAAATAGCCTGTTCAAGTACAGAATGCGGATATACCGAGGAAGTTAAAGAGGAAAGCTGATGAAGCAAAAAACAGAGGGAGCGGAAAAGCAAAAAAGTATTCACGCAGGTCACAGAAAGAGAGTAACCGCAAGATATATAAAAGAAGGAAGTCTCGCCAATTTCGCTGACCACCAAATTTTAGAATTTCTGCTCTTCTATGCTTATCCTCAGGGAGACACAAACGAAATCGCCCACAGAATTTTAGAAGAATTCGGCGGTTCCTTAATTGCTCTTTTTAACGCAAGCCCCGATGAAATAAGGCGAAGATGCGGTGTTACCGAGAGAACAGCCGCCCTCCTTTCCTTAATTTCCGACCTTGCCGGTTATTATATAAAAAAGACAAACGAAGAACCGAAATATTTAGACACTCCCGAAAGGGTTCAAAAATATGCCGTTTCACGTTTTGCCGGAAAGAATGCCTGTGTTGAAACCTTTTATATAATCTGTCTTGAAATGAAAAACAAGAAAATGTCTTTGCTGAATGATTTGATTATAAGCTCAAATTCTCCCGATTCGGTTGAGCTTTCAATGAAGGAAGTTGTTGAAAAGGTTTTGATGACAAAAACAAAATATATTGTTTTAACCCATAACCACCCCGGCGGAAATCTTACCCCTTCCGGAACGGATATAAAAACAACCACTACAATAAAAAATTATTTGGAGCCTTTGGGCATAAAGGTTTTGGATCACATTATAGTAAGCGGAAATAACTGCTACAGCTTTGCGGAACACAGACTGTGCAATATGAAATATAAAAACAACTGATATAACGGCGAGGTGATTTACAAATGAAAAAACTCAAAAAATCTTTAAACAACAAAATGGTTTCCGGTGTCTGCGGCGGTATAGGTGAATATGTAAATGTTGACCCTACTGTTATAAGGGTTATATGGGCAATTGCAGCATTTTTCTCTTTGGGCGCTGCTATTGTAATCTATATAATTTTAGTTTTTGTAATTCCTCCCGACGACGGAATAATAGATGTATAATAACAACAAAAAACCGCTCGCCTGTCAGATAAAAGCTGACTCGGCGAACGGTTTTTTAAGTTTTTACATTATATCCAGTCTGTCAAGAATTTTTCCTGCGCCTCTGCGCATAAGCCTGCCGTCTTTAACAACCTTGCGGCGGGTCTGTCTGTTGTCCATTGTCATAGAAAGCCCTATAATTCCTATAAGACTTCCGGCTAAAAGCCCTGTTCTGAATCTTCCCATTTATAACACTCCCTTAAATAATAATGTTGAGAAAACCTCAATGTTATTATTAACAGAAAGTAAAATTTTAATCTTCCAGTTTATGTATAAATAAACCGGAACGGAGCTTAGGCTCAAACCATGTTGATTTCGGCGGCATAATTCTGCCGTTGTCGGCTATATTCATAAGCTGTTCTATAGAAGTGGGATACATAGAAAAGGCAACCGTCATTTCTCCCGAGTTTACTCTTCTTTCAAGCTCGCCCAAGCCTCTTATTCCCCCTACAAAGTCAATCCACTTATCAGTTCTGGGGTCATGAATACCTAATATAGGACCTAAAAGATGATTCTGAAGAATCGAAACGTCAAGGCTCTTTACCGGGTCGGAGGTGCCGATATGTTCGGCGCTTAAAAGATACCACTTTTTTGTTAAGATACATACCGAAGGTAAAGGGACGCTCAGGTCTTAAACTGCCCTCTCCCTTATATTCTTCGATTTTAAATACTTCCGATACTTTGTTTAAAAAGTCCCTTTCGGTATATCCGTTTAAGCCTTTTACAACTCTGTTATAGTCATAAATTTTAAGCTGGCTTTTCGGAAAAGCTACAGCCAAATAAAAATTAAACTCTTCTTCACCTGTATAATCGGGTTTTGCGGCTCTTCTCATTAAGCCTACTCTTACGGCAGAGGCATTTCTGTGATGACCGTCGGCTATATACATAGCGTTTATCTCGGCAAACTCGGAAACAAGAACATCTATTGTTTCTCTGTCGTCTATAACCCAAACAGTATGACCTATTTTGTCATCTGAAACAAAATCATATACCGGTGAATGCTCCCTTATCCAAGTTTCAACGGTTTCGTTTATTTTCTTCCTGTCCATATAGGTTAAAAATATGGGACCCGTATTGGCATTACAAGTGTCAACGTGTCTGATTCTGTCTAATTCCTTTTCATAAAGTGTATGTTCATGTTTTTTTATTTTATTCTGCCTGTATTCATCTATAGATGCACAGCCCGTTATGCCGGTTTTGGTTCTTCCCTCCATAGTCAGCCTGTATATATACAAAACAGGAGTTTTATCTTGAATAAAGACCCCTTTTTCTATCATTTTGTTAAGGTTTTCGGCCGCCTTCGCATATACCTCGTCTGCGTGTTCGTCCGTTCCCCGGGGTAAATCGATTTCACCTCTGTCAACATGAAGAAAGGAATAGGGGTTGTCTTTAACTTCTTCTCTTGCCTCGTCACTTGTCATTACATCATAAGGCAAAGCGGCTACCTTCTTTGCAAGCCCGGGAGCCGGTCTTATCCCCTTGAAAGGACGTAATATCGACATAAAATCACCTCTGAATCAAAAATATAATTACTTTTCTTATAAT
>JAJQBF010000102.1 GCA_021203425.1 Clostridiales bacterium
CCCTCTTATTCTTTTGATATTTTTCTGAAAATAGTAACACATGGTTTCATTTTTTAATACTTCGCTGAACGCAAACGACAATGCCCTGTCTTTGTAAAAAGACACACACAGCCTATGTCTATTTTCATCAAATATTTCCATTTGCCTTAAAAAAGCCGTTTTCTCACAGTTGTAAACACACCTGCTGCAGTCTCCCTGCCTGCACCAGCTGTCAAAAATCTTTATACAGTGGGGCAAAAGATTGTTTTCACTGCTGTGGGTTTCAGTCCGAATATCGGGGTAATTTCTCATGAGATAATTAAAATCCCCCCTCTTTCCCTTGTTGTTTTTGCCTTCCAAACCTATAAAGTCATCTGTTTCATATATGTAGTCGCTGTCATCGGGATTACTTTCAATAATCATATCAAAACCAAGCTGGCTTGCAGCCACAGCATACTTTTGGATTTCTTCGTCGGATACATAATCAATCCTAAGTTCGAAACCGTATTCTTCAAATAAACCGCAAAGTTCCGATATAATAACCGGCAGATCGGAATCGGGTTTATTAAGGAGAATAATATTTACATTTTTGTCCATTCCCTTTTCAATAACGGTAATACTTTTTTCGACTCTTTTAAAAGCATATCTAAAGCTTTTCTGCCATGCATAAATAAGCGAAAAGCCACTGTCCCCAAAACAAGCCTCCTCCCCGTAGTCATCAAAGATTTCTCTGTCATCGGGCTGCGGTTCTTTAAAATTATTAAACAGTAAAATTTCATTATCTATATCCATATTCATCATACCTTAATCTTGCGCAGCAGTTCAGCCACGTCTGCACAGCAGATATTTGCAGGTGGTTTGACCAAACTGTGTTAAATACTTACACTCCTACACCGTCTGACGTCTTGCTGTTTCGGCAAAAAGTCCGTTTAATTCCATAAGCTCTTCATATGTTCCCTCTTCCACAATCTTACCCTTGTCAAGATAAATAATTCTCGAGCAGTTTTTAATTGTGGAAAGTCTGTGAGCTATGACTATTCTCGTACAGCCCAATTCATCAAGAGATTTTACAACCGCTGCCTGGGTTATATTGTCAAGGGCAGAAGTGGCCTCGTCAAAAATCAGTATATCGGGCCTTAGGCGCAATAGCTCTTGCTATAAGAAGGCGCTGTTTCTGACCTCCTGAAAGACCTCCGCCGTTTTCCGCCAGCATTGTATACATACCCATAGGCATATTTTCAATATCCTCTGCCAAGCCGGATATTTCGGCTGCCTCCCAAGCCTCGTCAAGGTTAAGCCACGGAGCACAGACAACAATATTGGAATATATATCTCCGGAAAACAGCTTTCCGTTTTGAAGAACCGTTCCTATTCTCTGTCTTACACTTCTTATGTCAAGTCCGTCAATATCCTGCATATCATAGTAAATTGAGCCGGAGTGAGGCTTTTCAAAGCCTAAAAGAAGTCTTACCAAAGTCGACTTTCCACAGCCCGATGAACCGACTATGCCGAGATAATCACCTTTTTTTAATATGTAAATCAAGTCCGTCTATAACAAAGGGCATATCATTGTTATATCTGAATCTGACTTTGTTTAACTTTATATCTCCGCTTAAACTTGAAACCTGTTTTCTGCTGTATGAATTTTCGGGAACGGTTTCTATTATAGGCTTTAACATATCAAAAGCCGGCTTTAAAGCCGCAATCTGGCTTGTCACTTCGGAAAGAGACGAAACAGCCCCGGTAAAAAGCACAAGAGCAGTATTAAACGCAATATAATCGGAGGCACTTAAGCCGCATTTATAAGCCTTATAATAAAGATAAATTGTTCCTCCGAAACCTACGGCGTTTCCTACTGCCTTTGAAAGCAGCAAAGGCTTTGATATCATTATTTTCAGCCGGCTGTAAACCTCTGACCATTTGTTAAAGGCTCTTACCTCCGCTCCTGAAAGTTTAATTTTTGTTATTCCCTCCAAAAGCCGAAAAACCAAACCCGAAAGCTCACCCTTAACCGAGTTGTTATAAGCGGTATAACGCAGTCTTAAAACCGCTGTTCCCACATTTACGGCAATAGTAAGAAAAATAATAACCAGAGAGGGCAAAACCATTACGGGAGCTATAGAGCTGATCTGAAATACATAAACAAATGAAAATACAAATGTCAATATAGTAGGTATAAGCTCGCCGCTTAAAATTTCGCAAATATCGTCCATAGCGTAAGCCCTGTTTGAAAGCTCACCTGAAGAATAATTTCTGAAAAAGTCCGTCGGAAGATTCAAAATTCTTGACCAAAGGGCATTTTGCGCCGAAATCTCCGTTTTATTTCCAATTCTTAAAACCCAGCTGCGTCTTGCCAAACCGCAGAGAGCCTGTACAATAACCGTACCCACAATAAGGGCGGATATGCCGAATGATTCATCGGTTGTTCCCGAAGGAATAATCGAATTAAATATAAAGTAGTTAATCTCAGGCATAATAAGCCCGATAAGTCCGGCTCCCAAACTGACACATATAAGCCAAATAACGTCTGCCTTGCCGAAACTGCTGAACATAAAACCCATAAATTCCTTAAGACTCAGGCTTTTCTGTACCATAGGCTTATAAAAGCAGTAACACTCTTTTTCAAAATTCTCCGCATTTTCAGCCTTTACCCTTACTGCTTTGCCGTTTTCATAATATATATATCCTCCCGAACCCGGCAGAAGTGCCCTTGGGTTTTCGTCTTTATCAAAGGTTATAAGGAGAACAGACGCATCTTTCCACCACTTTCCCTTTAAATTAATTCTTCGCCTTGTTACCTCCGTTTTGCTCATAAAAAGCTGTGTAAGAGTCTCAGAGTCTTTCTCACTTTTGGGAAATTCCGGCGCCGGAATCTCAAAATAATCAGATATTTTTATAAGCTCCAAAGCAAAGTCTTCCGTACTGCCCGAGTTTGAATATTTTTGACCTATGCCCCCTAATGAACTGTAAACACGTCTTGATGCACTGTCTAAGGCTGCGGAGTCTGTTTTCTTTCTGTTTTTTATTTTTTCGGAAAAATCACTCATAAATTCACCCTCACTCACTTGCCGCAAGCCTTGCGTAATGTCCGTTTAACCTTATAAGCTCCTCATGAGTTCCTCTTTCGGTTTCAACGCCTTTGTCAAGTATAATAATTTCGTCTGCATCTCTTATTGCCGAAAGTCTGTGGGCAATAACAAAACAGGTAATTCCTCTTCGCTTTACTGCGTCCATAATCAGCTTTTCCGTAGGCGGATCCAAAGCAGAAGTAGCCTCATCAAGTATAAGTATTGAGGGGTTTACAGCCAAAGCCCTTGCAATTTCAAGACGCTGCCTTTGTCCTCCGGAAAAATTTCCTCCGCCCTCGCTTATTTTATATTCATAGCCCCTTACAAGAGCCATTATATCATCGTGTATACAGGCGTCATGACAGGCGGAAATTATAGTTTCTTCCGATATACTGTCGTCCCACATTGTTATATTGTCTCTTATAGTACCTCTGAAAAGAGAAATTTCCTGATCTACCGAGGCAACAGATGCCTTAAAAACATATCTGTCTATCTCTTCAATGGGAACTCCGTCAAAAAGAACTTCTCCGCTTCTGGGGGGGATAAAGTCCGCAGATTATTTTGGCAGCTGTTGATTTTCCGCTGCCGCTGCCCCCTGCTATGGCTATCATCTGACCCTTTTCGGCTTTAAGAGAAAAATTGTTCAATAGACTGGGCGCCAACGGACTGTAAGCAAAGCACAGATTTTTAACTTCAACCCTGCCTGTCAGCTTTTTATATTCGGCTTCATTATTTTCAGAATTTTCGAAATCACTTTTAACATCTGTGGGATATTTCAAAACGTCTTCCGTTCTGCTTATATTTCCGCTCATTTCCCAAAAAACTCTCACAGAATCTGCCACGTTTCCTACGGGAGTAAGAAAAAGAGACATAAAGCTTTGAAAAGCCATAAGAGAACCTATACTCATATTTCCCTTAAAAATCAGATAAACCCCTATCATCAAAACAGCACCGGTTGAAAGACCCTGTAAAATTTCGGGAATTACCTCTGTATAAAGGCTTTTCATTTTGAAATCAACAGAGGAATTGTTGTGTTTAGCTCTGTAGCCTGCTATTTTTTTCAAAAAAGCCAAGCTCCGAACCGCTTGATTTTATTGTTTCTATCATTGAAAGAGCCGCTATGGAAACGCCCGAAAGCTTTCCTTCGTCTCTTGATACCGTTCTTGCTGCATTTGCATTTTTCCTTGATGTGTAGAATATTACGGCAACATTCACAACAGCCACCCCTATTCCCACAAAAGCAAGGAGAACATTATACCAAAGCATAACGTAAAGATATATGCCTATCATAAGCATGTCCAAAGCAACAGGTAAAATATAGCTGCACATATCCTCGGCTATATCGTTGTTGCTTTCCTGTCTTGAGGCAATATCTCCGGCATATCTCTGTGAAAAGAACTGTACGGGAAGTCTTAAAATATGCCACATAAAAACCGAAGATAAGCCGATACTCATTTTTGATTTAAGAAGAGCAAGACTTACGCTTTCTATAGCCTCTGCGGCAAGACAGACAACAAGAACAACAGCCATACCGCAAAGTATGGGGCGCATCCACTCATTTTGGGCATATATAAGAACATTATCGGTAAACAACTTATAAAATACGGGTTTTACAAGCTCGCAGGCGGCAATAACAAATCCCGCCAAAATAATAACCGCAGCCGCCAAAACACTGCCCCTAATCTGTCTTTTAACAAAGCCTGCAGTACTTTCCGGCTTGCCGGAAGGCTCAAAATTTTCATCGGGAGAAAATTCAAGTACAACCCCCGTAAAAGAATTGTCGAACTCCTCCGGTTCTATTAAAACACGTCCCTCGGCAGGGTCATTTATAACGGCTTTGTCGCCCTTAAAGCCGCAGAGAACGACAAAATGGTTGAAGTTCCAGTGTATTATAACCGGAAAATCTGTCATTTCTTTAAGGTCGTCAACCTCCGCTTTTATTGCCTTTGCATTAAGCCCGTAGCGTTTGGCCGCTAGATAAATATATTTTGCCGAACTTCCGTCTCGTGAAACATTACAGTCAACTCTCAGCTGCTCCGGGGGCACGAATTTTTTATAATATCCAAGCACCATTCCCAGTGAGGCAGCTCCGCACTCCACCGCCTCCATCTGGAGTATAACAGGCACTTTTTTAACATTATTCTTCTTCATTCAGCCGCCCCCCTCAGTTCAAAAGAAGTTCAACGGGACGGTATTCATCTGTTACAACAACAATAGAACACTGCGTTCCAAGCTCAACAGAGAGCTTTTCACCCTTTTTATTTGACCATTTATATGTGTTCGCCGAATCTGCATCGGTTATAAGCCTTATTCTTACTTCAACACAGGATTCATCGGGCAAAATATTTTCGACATATGACATAGTTCCCATTTTTGCAACAATACTGTCTTCCGAAACAGGGGTTTCGCCTATACTTATTACCGTTCCCGTCATATATCCGTATTCTTCCCTTGCGGCATATGACGGTGAAATTTGAGCACTCATACCGAGTTTTAGATTCTTTGCAGTCTGCATTGATACATAAGCCGCAACCTCATTGTATCCGTTATCGGGCATAAGCGAATAAATATAATCGCCTGCCTCAAGAGCATTTCCGTCGGCAGCGGCGCTTTGAATATAACCGGAACTTGTACTTTTAACAACCGTTGACGCTGTATAGCTATCTACAAGCTCTTCCGTTTCCGCCAAAATTTCCGTATATTCGGCAGAGCCGACTTCAAGAGTATTTAACAGATTTCTCTTTGCGGAAATACTTTCAAGCATCTCATCATTTGAAACCACTGCGATAATATCGCCTGTGTTTATATATTCGCCTTCTGAAACAAAAACATCTTTTACGATACAGCTGCGTTCGGCTTTTTTCGAAACAACGTCATTGTTTGTAAAAATAACCCCTTCCAAATTTATTCCGCTTGTAAAATGGTAGGTAAAGCCCCACAAAACAAATGCAATAAGACCTATAATAAATATAAGACAAACAATATATACCCCTGTGGGAATAATTTTAATATGCCTGTTAAGCTGTTCCGGCTCCGACACACGTTCAAGAGCGTTTTTTCTGAATAAATCCGCCATAAAATCACCTCTCTGTCTGTGTAAAGCCGCCGTCCTTAAATATAAGAATCTCATTCCCGTTGGGAATAATGCAGCCTTTTTCATCTAAAACAAGTGTTCCAGAAATCCCTCTGTAGCCCTCTTCGCTTTTCATATAATCTATAAGCTGTGAAGATTCCGTTATACCTGATGTTAAGCCTTCGCCGAGCCATGTTGTAATATCATAAGACTGGATTGCTTTTTCAGACATTTCCATATCATATGTCTCATAATATTTTTCGGTAATCTCGCTGTTGTTTTCATTAAAATCGTTTATGTACATTCCCACAATAATAGTTCCGTCTAAATAAGCGCCGTTTTCCTCTATATCGTCATCGGAATCCATAACATAATCCCCTATAACAGGCAGACTGTCTCCCGCTGTTCTTAACATTCTCACTATATCACTGTTCAAAATGTAATAATTACTTATACAAACAGCGTCTACCCCCAAAACCTTCCATCTGGCATAGGCGGTATCAAAATCCTCCTGTGAAAAAGGTCCTATCAGTGTATCAACAAGCCTTGTTTCGCTGCCGTTTATACATGCTTGAAAACCTTTAAGCTCGTCTTCCTCATATTCTGTATCCGAATGTGCAAAAGCAACATTTTTATAGCCTTGTTCTACAACCCAATCTCCCATAATGGAACCGGCTGTTTTTGCGTTTATACAGTCGACAATCATATAGTTATAGCCGTTGTCTATAGTGTGTTCATAACAGCCTGCCGCTAAAATAAAAGGCATTTCCGCATCTTCAAAAATTTCGGCTACTGTGTCTATATAATCAAGCTCCTGTTTAACTATAACGGCGGAAATCGTTCCGTCGGCAACAATTTCATTTGCCCTTTCAACAGCCAAATTATAATCCATTTCATCGTCATAAATGACTGTTTCGATTTTTATTCCCGTTTTTTCATAAAAATCATCTGCCGCAAGCTCCGCCCCCTCCATAGAGCCGTTATCATGCAGATATTCTTCCTCACCTATTACTGCAATTTTTATTGTCCCGTTCTGTCCGTATGAATAGGAGCTTATATTTTCACTTCCGCAGCCCCCAAAAAACAGTGTACCCAGTGACAAACAAATAAAAATTATTTTTGTTTTAAATTTCACTTTATCCTCCTCCTTATTGACCTTACGATTTCTGTTAAAGCAAGTATTACACAGCACAGCTGTATATAGCTTAATGAAAATATTGTTCTCTCGTAAGAATATTTGTACATAAACGCTTCCGATATAAATATGCTTATACAAAACAATATTATAAAGGTTCTGTATGCCCTTTTATGC
>JAJQBF010000070.1 GCA_021203425.1 Clostridiales bacterium
GTCTTTGTGTTTATCAATTATTTTGTCTGAATTTATGAAATCATAAAATTCTTTTGGGCTTAACCACTTATAGGCTATGGTTTCGCCTTTCTGGAGCTTTACGGCATTTTTATCACAGTCGGTTTCACAGACATAGCTATAGTGTATACAGCGGCTGCCTGGGGTTGTTCCGTGACCGGTTTCTATGAAGTTTTTGCCCTTTATACCCGTTTCCTCGAAAAGCTCTCTTTTTATACATTCTAAGGGAGTTTCCCCCTTCAAAACAGAGCCGCCGGTCGATGCCTCGAAATATCCGGGGTAACTTTCCTTGTTTAAATCCCTCTGCATAAGCAGAAAGTCGCCGTCGGTATGCCTAACAAGAACCTCACAGGCTATATGATAAAGCCCCTCGGGAATAGCCTCTCCCCTAACCAAGTCAACCCCCGCCAAGGTTCCGTCTTTAAAATATCCGTCCCACAATTCCATATGTATAATCCTCCTGTTTTATAATTTCGATTTAACCGGAAAAAGCCCTCCTGAGAGAGCTTTTTCTTAATCTTTAACGGCGTCTGCCGCTGTTTCCTAAAATTATAGCTAAAAATCTTAAAAGTGTTGCAAGGGCAGCTGCTGCCGAGGCAACATATGTTAAAGCCGCCGCAGAGAGAACCCTTCTTGCTCCAGGAATTTCGTCTTCGTCTAAATAGCCGTATTCCTTAAGGTTTCTCATAGCCCTTGCCGATGCGTTAAACTCAACGGGAAGGGTTACAAGCTGGAAGAAAACAACAACGGCATAAAGCAAAGCCCCCAAAAGAGCTATTGTGTAGTTTCCTCTTGTAAAAGAGCCTATTAAAAAACCCAAAATAATTAAAGGCATAGCAAGCTTGCTTGAAAAGCTGACAGCCGGATATATACCTGTTCTTGCTCTTAAGGGCACATAGCCTACATTATCCTGAATTGCGTGACCTGTTTCGTGTGCGGCAACGCCTAAAGCGGCAACACTTCTTGAAGAAAAAACAGTTTCGGAAAGTCTTAAAACCTTACTCTTGGGGTCATAATGGTCTGTGAGATTTCCTCTTACCTGTTCAACCGCTACGTCCGTAATTCCGGCATTATACAAAAGCTGTCTTGCAACGTCGGCTCCTGTATAGCCTCTTCTATTTTGAACCTGTGAATATTTCCTGAATGTTGAATTTACCTTCCACTGTGAGTAAAAAGCAAGAATAAGCGCCGCAACAAGCAGCAGCATAGCTATCATATAGAGTCCGCTGTAACCGTAACCATAGCCGCCGTAATAACCGCCGTAGCCGCCATATCCGTATCCTCCGTAATACATAATACCGCCTCCTTGTAAATTTTTGTTTTCTGCATATATATACGCAGTTAAACCCCAAAAGTCTTACCGTTTTCGATTTTATGTCCCAATAAATATGCGGAAACGCTCATTTTTTTAGAGCCGGGAGCCTGAATCTCGGTTATGCAGACTGCCTCGTCCCCTGTTTTTACAATAATCCCCTTTTTTTTGGCTGAAATTATTTCTCCGGGCTTTCCTTCAAATTCGCCCTTAACCGCCTTTGCGGCATAAACCTTCATTCTTCCGCCGTCATAAAGTGTGTAGGCTGTAGGTGAGGGGTTATAACCTCTTATGAGATTGACGATTTTTTCACTGCCCTGTGAAAAATCAATAAGTCCCCCTTCCTTTGTTACCTTGTGAGCATAGGTGGAAAGGCTGTCGTCCTGCTTAACGGGGTTTGCACTGCCCTCTTCGATTTGCTTAAGAGCCTTGATGAGTGTATTTGCCCCTAAATCAGCCAGCTTATCGCTTAAGCTGCCATAGGTGTCATCAGACTCAATGGGAATTTCCGCCTTCAAAAGCATATCTCCGCTGTCAAGCTTTTCAGCCATATACATAATCGTTACCCCTGTTGTCTTTTCGCCGTCAATGACAGCCTGCTGAATAGGTGCCGCCCCTCTGTATTTAGGCAGAAGTGAGCCGTGAACATTAACTGAACCGAATTTAGGCATATCCAAAAGCTTTTTAGGTAAAATCTGTCCGTAAGCTGCAACAACAAATATATCTGCACCGTAAGTCTCAAGTTCTTCCAAAAATTTGCTATCTCTTGCCGACAGGGGCTGAAAAACGGGAATTCCGTGTTTTTCCGCCGCAATTTTTACGGGAGTGGGAGTAACCTTCTTTCCTCTGCCCTTTGGCTTGTCCGGCTGACTTACAACAGCGGCAACATTGTAATTTTCAATGAGAGCCTCAAGAGAAGGAACGGCAAAATCGGGAGTTCCGAAAAAAACTGTTTTCATTAAGCCTCGTCCTCCGATTCTACTTCAAACAAGTCTCCCTCTAATTTATCGGTGTAAAGT
Source organism: Clostridiales bacterium (assembly GCA_021203425.1). Taxonomy (GTDB): domain Bacteria; phylum Bacillota; class Clostridia; order Lachnospirales; family CAG-274; genus JAJQCI01. The sequence continues at coordinate 2,350 of JAJQBF010000070.1, forward strand.
ATGCCCTCAAGGTGGTCAACCTCGTGGCAAAGACATCTTGCCATAAGATCCTCCCCCTCGATTACAACCTTTTCGCCGTCTCTGGTATAGCCCTGAACCTGCGCCCATTTAGGTCTTGTAACGGGACCTGCAAGACCGGGAATTGAAAGACAGCCCTCATTGTCCTTAACTTTGCCCTTTGTCTTTAAAACAACGGGATTTACAAGTTCAACAAGCCCTTCTCCTATATCTATGACTATAGCCCTTTTTAATATGCCTACCTGGAGCGCTGCAAGTCCGCAGCCGTTATGATGATACATTGTTTCCGCCATATCGTCTAAAAGACTTTTTAATTTGTCGTCAAATACCTTAACTTCTTTGCATTTTTTCCTCAGAATTTCTTCTTCTCTGAGTCTTATTTGCCTAAGTGCCATTTATTTACCTCCTAAGGAATGTAAGTGGGGTTCATTGTTACGCTTATTGTTATTTCTTTTGTGTTTTCTTTTTTTTGAAATTTTTCAAGACAGTAAAAAATATAGTTTTTAAGCTTTTCTTCTTCTGTACCTTTTATAATTACCCTGTGGCGGAACCTGTCCTTTATTTTTGAAACAGCCGCCGCCCCGGGACCTATTTTTTCATAGTCTTTGCCCTTGCCGTAAAAATCGAGGAAGGCTGCAAAACGATGGAGAAATGAAATAACTTTCTTTTCGTCTTCGCCTGAAAACAAAACAACACAGATATGTGAAAAGGGCGGATATTTCATCTGCCTTCTGAATTCTATTTCTTCTCTGTAGAAACTTATATAGTCATTCTGCTTTGCATATTTTATACAATAATTTTCCGGCATATAGGTTTGAATTAAAACCTTGCCTCCGCTTTCGGCTCGCCCTGCCCTGCCGGAAACCTGACTTAAAAGCTGAAATGTATTTTCAGCCGACCTGTAGTCAGATGAATTAAGAGATAAATCAGCCGCTACAACCCCTACAAGAACAACATTGGGAAAGTCAAGCCCCTTAGCTATCATCTGCGTTCCAACAAGAATATCCGCCTCGCCCCTTGCAAAGGCATTTAAAATCTGCCTGTGACTGTCCTTTGACTTTGTTGTGTCGGCGTCCATTCGCAGAACCCTTGCCTCGGGAAAAAGCTTGTTTACCTCTTGTGTAATCTTTTCCGTTCCGGCGCCGAAATATTTTATATATGCCGAGCCGCAGGAAGGACACACCTCGGGAATTTTCTCCGCTGCTCCGCAGTAGTGACAGACAAGGCGGTTTTCCTTCATATGATAGGTATAGCTTACACTGCAGGATTCACAGGTCATAACATAGCCGCATCTTCGGCACGAAACAAATGTGGAGTGACCTCTTCGGTTTAAAAAAAGTATAATCTGCTTTTTTTGCTCCAAGGTCTGTTTTATGGCATTCTGCAGCTTTACTGAAAACATTGACTTATTGCCCAAAACAATTTCGTCACGCATATCAACTGCATAAATTTCGGGCATTTTCATATTTATTCTGTTGTTAAGCTCCAAAAGCTTATATATACCATTTTCGGCTCTGTAAAAGCTTTCTATTGCCGGTGTTGCACTTCCCATAACAACCGTCGCTCCGCAGATTTCCTGTAATTTGACGGCAATTTCTCTTGCGTCATATTTGGGAGTTATTTCCGATTTATAGGTGTGTTCATGTTCTTCGTCTATTATAATAACTCCTATATTATCAAAGGGTGCAAAAACAGCGGAACGGGGTCCTATCATAACGGAAACCTGCCCCCGTCTTGCCTTTTTCCACTGATCCAGTCTTTCGCCGTCTGTCATTTTAGAGTGAGTAACCGTCACAAGTGAGCCGAAACGGTTTATAAACCGCTGAACGGTTTGAGGCGTAAGAGATATTTCCGGAACAAGAACGACAGCCTGTTTTCCTCTTTTAAGAGCCTCGGCAATAACCTCGGTATAAACAAGGGTTTTTCCGCTCCCCGTTACTCCCCTTAAAAGAAAGGGCTTTTTGTCATTACTTTCAAAATCGGAAATTATGCTGACAATAACTCTTTGCTGCTCCGGGGTAGGGTTATGGGTTAAACCGGGGTCGGAATTTTCCGTATTATATAAATCCCGGCTTTCCTCCTGTTCCGTTATCTCGATTATATTTTTGTCAGCAAGGCTTTTAAGGGTTTCATAGGAAATTTTATGTTCATTTCTCAGAAAATCCCGTCGAAGAGGGCTTTTTTCTTTTAAAAGCCTTATTACCTCCGCCTGCTTAACAGCACTTTTTGAAATATTGTCTCCCTCGGCAAAATTCTTTCCCCTGTGAATATACTTTACAACCTTGCCCCATATAAATTTGGGGAGCATACACTGTAAGCAGTCTGTCAGAGTACAGTAATATTTTTCCCTCATCCACTTAGCAAGTTCGATACTTGTTTTTGTCAAAACGGGAAATTCGTCTTTAAGGGCTGTTATTTCCTTAAGGGTATGAGTGGTCGAAGGCTTGTCGGATATACCTATAACATACCCCTCCGTCGGGCGGCTGCCCCTTCCGAAGGGAACCGAAACCCTCATTCCCTCACAGATTTTATCCTCTAATTTTTCGGGAACAATATAACAAAAAACTCTGTCTACCTCTTTCGCTTTTATTTCAATTATAATTTCAGCATATTTCATTTCGGGTTTATTTATTCTTCGCTCTCGTCAAAATCAAGTGTATTTAAATCTCCCAAATCCTCATCGCTGAAGTCTGCGTCGGTTATTATATCGTCTTCCGGAGCTGCGGCATTTTCAGAAGTTTCTGCATTCTCTGCTGCCTGTTCAAGCTCATTTTTAATTTCTTCCTGAAGATTATCCTTCTCAATATTAAGAACGGTTCCCATGCCTTCTGGAACAACCTTTATCTTTCCTGCGGCAAGCTCCTGAACGGCTACCGAAATGGGCTTGCCTTCAAGCTCGCCTGCCTCAACCATAGGCTTGTCCCCTTCTATAAGCTGTCTTGCTCTTTTTGCAGCGGCAATAACAACGGTATAACGGCTTGTAATTGCGTCCCCTGATTCATTGTCTTTGTTCATAATATCCATAAGCTCAGCATATGATGGTTTAAGCATTTTAATCTACTCCTTTTTCTGATAAAAATTTACTCGGAAAATCTTTATTTCTTTCTGAAGCATATTTTTCCGTTTCAACGATTCCGTTAATTCTGCTTGTTGCGTTTCTGACCAAATCGTTTAAAACGATATAGTCATATTTGTCCATAAGCTTAACTTCTTCTCTTGCCCTGCTTAAGCGCATGGCAATAACCTCGTCACTCTCAGTCCTTCTGCCTCTTAATCTGTCCTCAAGGTCTGAAATCGATTCCGGGGTTAAAAATATAAGCACCGCATCGGGGTATCTCTCTTTAACCTGAACCGCCCCCTGAACCTCAATCTCCAAAATTACGTTTTTGCCTTCGGCAAGTCTCTCCTCTACATATTTAAGAGGAGTACCGTAATAATTTCCGCAGAAAGCCGCATACTCCAAAAGTTCTCCGTCGGCTATAAGTTTTTCAAACTGCTCTTCACTTCTGAAATAATATGAAACACCTTCAATTTCACCCGGTCTTGGTTTTCTTGTTGTAACGGAAACGGAAAGACAATATTTGTCTTCCTTTATAAGTTCCTTTACAACGGTTCCTTTTCCGGCTCCCGAAGGCCCCGATATTATAAGAAGTATTCCCTTGTCAAACATCTTCCGAAACCTCCTTTATGTTGTTTGCGCCGCCCAGTCTTGACGCTATTGTTTCCGGCTGGTTTGCCGCTAATATAATATGGTCGCTGTCAGTGACTATGGCGGCTCTTGTCTTTCTTCCGCAGGTTGCATCAATCAGCTTTCCCGTTTTTTTGGCCTCCTGAATAAGCCTTTTAACCGGCGAAGCATCGGGGTTTACAACGGCAATTATTCTGTTCGACGCCACAATATTGCCGAAACCTATGTTTATAAACCTGTTCATAATTTTCCCCTTCTTGTTACTCTATGTTTTGAACCTGTTCTCTTACCTTTTCAATTTCACTCTTAAGCTCTACAATTGAACTTGTAATAATAAGGTCGTTGCTCTTTGAGCCTATTGTGTTAACCTCTCTGTTCATCTCCTGAACAAGAAAGTCAAGTTTTCTTCCTATTGAGTTTTCTTCCTGTAATATTGCCTCCATCTGTTTCAAATGGCTGTAAAGCCTTGTAAGTTCTTCGTCTATACAAGATTTTTCCGCAAAAATCGCCACTTCCGTCAATATCCTGCCTTCGTCTGCGTTAAGCTCGCAAAGTTCGGAAATTCTGTCTGTCAGCCTCTGTTTATATTCTTCGGCAACATAGGGCGATCTTTCCTTTACCTTGTCTGTGATTTCCCTTATAACAACAAGTTTATCAAGTATATCAGCCTTAAGGTGTTCCCCTTCTCTTGTTCTCATTTCAACAAAGCCGTCAAGCGCCTGACCGACAGCCTCCATAAGCCCTTCCAAAACCTGATTGTTTTCGTTTAAAGATGCCTTTTCAACACTTATCACATCTGGAAAACGTGAAATAAGCCCTATTGTCAGTTTGTCTTCAAGAGAATATCTTTCTTTAATTGTATTAAGAACGTCTGTATAACAGTCAGCAAGAGCCTCGTTTAAACTGACCTTATAATCGTCCTTTGAAAATGTTTCAAAGCTTACAAATACATCTGTCTTTCCCCTTAAAATTTCCTTTGAAACAGCTTTCTTAATTTTGTCTTCATAAGAAAGCATAATTCTGGGGAGCTTTATCGTAATATCATTATATCTGTGGTTCACCGTTCTTATTTCAACAATAAACCGTCTGTCATTAAGGCTTGACTCCCCCCTGCCGTATCCTGTCATACTTCTCATAAAATATACACTCCAAATCAATAGTAATGGGCAAAACACCCTTTAGGGAATCCGTTTCCCTAGGGAATCACCGAACAGTCAGCGCAAAGTTTCCCTAACATATATTATACTAAAAATTTGAAAAATGTACAGTCCTTTTTTTAAAAAATTATAAATACCGCTTTGCAGCTGAACTGCTGCGTAAGTTTCATATAAATTAATAAT
>JAJQBF010000226.1 GCA_021203425.1 Clostridiales bacterium
GGTGTTTTATACCCCACTAACGATGACGGCGATTATACAACAGGGGTGGCTTGGAACGGACTTACAGCTGTAACGGAAAGCCCTGAGGGGGCAGAGCCTACGGCTTTATATGCCGATGATATTAAGTATTTAAATTTATTATCAACGGAAGAGTTTAAAGCTACAGTCGAGGCTTATACTTACCCCGATGAATTTGCGGAATGTGACGGTTCGGTGGAGATTGCAACAGGGGTAACCATAGGACAGCAGAAAAGAAGAATGTTCGGTATGTCTTATGTTACAACGGTGGGCAATGATACAGACGCAACCGATTACGGCTATAGGATTCATCTTATTTACGGTGCTTTGGCATCTCCCACAGACAAGAGTTGTCAGACAATTAACGACAGCCCCGAGGCTATCACATTCTCTTGGGAGCTTTCCACGACACCTGTTGAAGTAAGTGACGACTACAAGCCTACGGCATCAATAGTTATAGATTCGAATAAGACAGACGCAACAAAGCTTGCAGCGCTTGAAGAAATTCTTTACGGAAACGCAACAACAGAGGCAAGACTGCCTTTGCCCTCTGAAATTATTACATTGATGGGTGACTGATTTTAATACGGCTTTGAGCCGCTTAGGTCAAAAACCTTGCGGCTCTTTTTTTATTCGAAAGGAGATTTAAAATAATGATAAAAAAGACTATTACATATACGGATTTTAACGACAGCACACGTACGGAGGATTTTTACTTCAATCTTTCAAGAGCTGAGGCTGTGGAAATGGAACTGACAACAACGGGAGGACTTACCGATAAGATAAACAAGATAATTGCGGCGCAGGATATGCCGTCGATTGTAAAGATTTTTAAGGAGATTATACTTAAGGCATACGGCGAGAAGAGCGACGACGGCAGAAGATTTATAAAATCGGACGAGCTTTCGGAGGCTTTTTCACAGACAAACGCCTATTCCGAATTGTTTATGGAGTTATCGACAGACGCAGAGGCGGCAGCGGCTTTTGTAAACGGGATAATTCCGAAGGTATGAGGGGCATGGAGTTCGGGGTCGGCGACCGGCACTGACCCCTCAGTCGGCTGACGCCGACATCTCCCCTAAAGGGGAGACGAACCTCTCAGGCACCGCAACAGCGGTTCCAGCTCCCCTTCTAGTGGAGCCTAAAAGGAAGTGATTTTATGCTCCGGCTGGTTATACCTAAGGGAGAATTATGGGACGAGAGAAGGCAGGAGTTTGTTTACACAGAGGGGCTGACTTTGAAACTTGAACATTCTTTAGTGTCTGTTTCAAAATGGGAGGCTAAGTGGGAGAAGGCATTTCTTGACACAGGTAAAAAACCGCCGAGGAAACCATAGACTATATAAGGTGTATGACTTTAAATGAAAACGTCAAGCCCGAGGTTTACAACAATTTAACGGCTTTAAATTTCAGGGATATAAACAATTATATTAATGCCCCTATGACAGCAACTTACTTTTCGGCAGGCCAAAAAGGAAGACCGTCAAGAGAAAAGACAACGGCGGAGCTTATATATTATTGGATGATAATGTTAAACATACCTATTGAGTGGGAAAACAGACATTTAAACCGGCTTTTAACACTTATAAAGGTTTGCAGCATTAAGTCACAGAAACCTAAGAAAAAGAGTCGCCGGGAGATTATGGCAAGGAATACGGCGCTTAACGCCTCAAGAAGAAAACAGCTCGGAACAAGGGGGTAAGATATGTGGAGTTATAACCATACGTTTATATATTCTTACTCCCCTACGCTTTGTCATCACGGAGTTAAAGGTCAAAAATGGGGAGTAAGGAACGGTCCGCCTTATCCGCTTAAAAAGGGCTTGAAAAAGAAGTCTGAAAGCAGTAAAATAATTGAAGAGGCTATACAGTCGGGAAAGGTTTCTACTAAGATTAACCGCCAGAAACAAGAACGTCATTTATGGAATAACAGTAACTATATTAATGGTAAAAGCTATTTATATGGCGACGTTAACGATGCCCAAAGGCTTGTTGATGAATTAAGCGGAACAGACAATGCCGTTTTTGATAGAAAAGGAAAATGGCAAAATAAAGAGCATGTTTCGGCATCTCACAAAGTAGGAATGCACATTGACGAAAACGGAAATAAAACCGAAACCAACAATGCCGTAATTGTGTATTCTAAAACGGGAAGTCACATTTACCCGGGAAAGGATGATAAAGAATGAACCTCAGAAGTTTTGAAGGTGAAAATGTACGATTAATGACTATCGATGGAGAAATCTTTGAAGGTAAAGCTACAGATTATATATTTCCCGAAGATAACGAACCTGAGGGAATAGAAAGCCTTATCGTAAAGCCCTTTTCGGGGTTTAGGATGGCAGGGCATTATGTGGAATTTCCGAGGGAAGAAATCAAATCCATCGAATTAATCAAATAATTTACTACAGCGCCGTTCGGGTTTTAATAAATCCGAGCGGACTTTTTTTGTAATAAAAGATAAAGACTTTCACCGAGTTTACGGAGTTACAGACCGAAGATTACTCTACGGCAGGGCAAATATTTTACCACCTCCTCTTTTGTATTGTTTAATGAGCAACTGTAGCTCTTTGTATTTGTTGGAGAAGAGGAAATATAACTAAAATAATTAAATGGTGTATCAGAACTTACTGTTTTATGTTCCGTATTTGTTGAATTTATAGAAAGCGTTCTATCTTCAAGGTTTACACTATAACTATTTTTGTTTATATCTCAAACTTGTTACTTCGTATAAATACGGGCTGTGTCATTTCTGCACAACTCTTACAGTCACCTGTAAGTTCAGACTGTGTCTTCAACCTTAAAATAAGGCTGCTCCGTGTTCAGTCGTTACACCTTCTTCTATAAATATAGAAACTCGGCTCGGCGTTGTCTTTATCTTTTTATACAATTATATACGGATTTTATTACAGAAAGTTTAGAAAGAAGAGAAAAATTCAAAATGATTAGTTTCAGACAAAAGGGCGATTTTTCAAAGCTGACAAGGTATTTGGAAAGAGTAAGGGAGGCTGTTCATCTCGGAAACTTGGACAAATACGGAAAGATGGGAGTAGACGCCCTTAAGTCTGCGACCCCTGTAGACAGCGGAAAAACCGCCGACAGCTGGTATTATGAGATAGAAAACAGCAAAGACGGAGCAACAATAAGCTTTAATAACTCCAATATTAACAGAGGGGTTAATATAGCTATTATATTACAATACGGGCACGCAACCGGAACAGGAGGCTGGGTAGAAGGGAGAGACTATATCAACCCCGCTATTCAGCCTATTTTTGATGAAATAGCGGAGAAGGCATGGGAGGAGACCAGAAGGTTATGAAAACCGACTTTGAGGTGTTAATTTCGGGAGTGGTCCCGGTAGTACCCCACCGCCGTCTGACGACGGTCCCCCTCCCCTTGAAAGTGGGAGGCTTAAATGAGCAAAACGGTTGACCAAAGAATTGTTGAGATGCAATTCAACAATGGACAGTTTGAAAAGAACGTCAGCACCAGTTTATCAACATTGGATAAACTGAAAGAGGCACTGGGTTTTAAAGGTTCTTCAAAAGGATTTGACGATTTAACTTCGTCAGCCTCGTCTTTGGGGCGGAGCGTTGAAACAATTCAGGCAAAATTTTCAGCTCTTGACGTAATGGCTGTGACCGCCCTTTCGAATATAACCAATTCGGCAATAAATTTAGGAAAACAGCTTGTAAATACCTTTGCAATAGAGCCTTTAAGCACAGGTTTTGAAGAATATGAACTTAAGATGGGGTCTGTTCAAACGATTATGGCGGCTACGGGAGAAAGCCTTGACACCGTAAACAAGTATTTACAGGAGCTGAACGTATATTCGGACAAGACGATTTATTCTTTCTCGGATATGACCCAAAACATAGGCAAGTTTACGAACGCAGGAGTTAAGCTTGAAGACGCTGTTATGGCGATAAAAGGCATAAGCAATGAGGCGGCTGTTTCGGGAGCAAACGCAAACGAGGCATCGAGGGCGATGTATAACTTTGCACAGGCTTTATCGGCAGGTTATGTTAAACTGATTGACTGGACGTCTATTGAAAACGCTAATATGGCAACAGTCGAGTTTAAAGAACAGCTTTTGGAATCGGCAGTTGCGGCAGGAACTCTTGAAAAGACGACTGACGGTATGTATAAGGTTCTGTCGAAAAACATCAACGGCGGAACTATGAAAGAAACCATAGATGCTACTCATAATTTTAACGATTCTCTGTCGTATCAATGGATGACAACGGACGCTCTTGTAAGTACTCTTAAGGATTATGCAGACGAGACAACAGACATAGGAAAGAAGGCTTATGCCTCGGCACAGGACGTAAAAACCTTTTCTATGATGATGGATACTCTGAAAGAGGCGGCTCAGTCAGGCTGGGCAGAGACTTGGGAAAATATTTTCGGTGACTTTGAAGAGGCAAAAAGCTTTTGGACGGATTTATCGAACATATTCAGCGATATGATTCAGAATTCGGCTGACAGCAGAAATGCTCTTCTTTCGGGAGGACTTTCGACAGGCTGGAAACAGCTTTTAGACCAAGGTATAAGTGACGCAGACGCTTATAAGGAGGCTATTATTGAGGCAGGCAAGGCTCAGTGAGCGGCTGTTGATGAAATAATGAAAGCACAGGGTCTTTTACAGATTCTCTTAAGGAAGGCTGGGTTACCGCGGATATTCTGGAAACGGCACTGACAAATCTTACGGACAAGACAAGAGGGCTTTCGGACGAACAGCTTGCTGAAATGGGATACACCCGAGACCAGATAGACAGTCTTGAATCTTTTGAAGAATCCGTAAAGGACGGCAGTGTTTCTTTAGAGGAGTTTGCCGACAAGATGAGCAGGCTTTCGGGCAGAGAAAATATTATAGTAAGTCTTAAAAACACGCTCGAAGGACTTTCTTCTATATTAAAACCCATAAAAGAAGGCTTTGGAGAAATTTTTCCGGCTATGGAGGCGGAACGGCTTTACAGCTTTACAGAGAAATTAAGCGAATTAACCGCAAAATTCAAAATGAGCGACAAAACAGCCGAAAATTTAAAGAGTACCTTTAAAGGGCTGTTTGCAATTTTGGATATAGCAAAACAAGGCATAACCGCTTTAGTCAAAGCTTTTTCAGCTGCCGCAGGGTATGTGCTGCCGTTTGGGGGCAATATTCTTGAAGTAACGGCAGGCATAGGCGAGTTTATCGTCAAGATTGATAAAGCCATTAAAGAAATGGGTATATTTAACGGTATAGCCGAAACAGCGGCTGATATTTTCGGGAGTTTGACAAAGCTTATCGGGAATATTACAAAAGGATTTATTGATTTCTTCAAGGCGCTTAAAAACGGGAATTCGGGGGATTTCTCCGGTTTTGCCGAGGGTTTTATAAATATAGGAACCAAAATCAGTGAAATGCTCGTTATTCTTAAGGGCAAGATTGTCGAGGCGGTTAAGAATTTAGACTTTAATGATATTTTTAACATATTATCAACGGGAATGCTTTTTGTCTTTCTTAAAAAGCTGAAGGATTTTATAGACAAGCTGACAGGCAGTCTCGGCGATATGAATATTTTCGGTTCGGTGAAAAATGTTTTAAGTGATGTGGGAGATGTACTTAAAAGCTGACAGGACAGTCTTAAGGCAGACACGCTTATAAAGCTGGCGGAGGCTGTAGGCATATTGGCGGCGGCACTGTTTGTTATAGCCGCTATAGATACGGAAAAAATGGCAAGTTCCGTTGCTGTTATTACAGGGCTTTTTGCCGATTTAACAGCGTCTATGGTTTTGCTTGAAAAATTAACGGGAGGAACATCTTCGGTCTCCGAGGGAGGAATTTTCGACAAACTTTTGGGAGTGTTTTCGGGGAGAAACGACGGCAGCAAAAAGATGATTGCTATGGCAGGAGCCATACTTATATTGGGAGCGGCTTTAAAGGTTATTGCGGATATAGATTCGGACAAGCTCGAAGGAGCCTTTATGGCTATAACCGGCTTAATGGTTAATATGACGGCTTTTATGAAGGTTATGGCAAGCGACGGGTCTAAGTCGGTTAAAGGGGCAACCCAGATGTTGGTATTTGCGGCGGCTTTAAAGGTTTTAGCGTCCGTATGCAAAGATTTATCCGAGCTTAAACCGGAAGAGATTGCCGAAGGATTAATCGGTATCGGCGTACTTATGGCAGAAGTTGCGGCATTTTCAAAGCTGAATAATTCAAAAGGCAATTCTATTTCTTCCGGAACGGGAATAGTTCTTTTAGCATCGGGACTTAAAATATTGGCATCTGCACTTAACGACCTTAAAGACTTGAACATAGAACAGCTGGCAACAGGTTTAACGGGTATAGGCGTACTTTTAGCGGAAATAGGAGCGTTTTCAAAGCTGACAAGCGACTCAAAACATATGACTTCCACAGGGACGGCTCTTATAGAGATTGCAGCGGCTATGAAAATAATGGCATCTGCTTTTAACGACCTTAAGAATATGAGCTGGGAAGAAATGGCAAGAGGACTTGTGACTATGGGGGCTGCTCTGGGAGAAATAACGCTTGCCGTTAATTTAATGCCCAAAAATATGCTTTCCGTAGGGTCGGGACTTCTTATTGTGTCGGCGGCGATTCTTGTTTTAAGCAAGGCTCTGGGAAGTATGGGCACTATGAGCTGGGAAGAGATTGCCAAAGGGCTTACGGCTATGGGGCTTGCTTTGGCGGAACTGGCTATAGGGCTTAATGTTATGACGGGAACCCTTGCCGGTTCTGCGGCAATGGCGGTTGCTGCGGCGGCTTTGGCGCTTTTGACACCTATACTTCTTGCTTTGGGAAGTATGAGCTGGGAGTCTATAGCCAAAGGTCTTATTACATTGGCAGGAGCTTTTACCGTTATAGGCGTTGCCGGGTATGCTTTAGCACCTATTACTCCTATTTTATTGACGCTTACCGGAGCATTTGCGCTGCTCGGAGTTGGGGTTTTGGCTATAGGAGCAGGAGTTGCGGCGCTCGGAGCAGGAGTTGCGGCGCTCGGAGCCGGGCTTGTTTCTTTAGCGGCAGGAGTTGCGGCTTTTTCGACTTTGGGAACTTCGGCTCTCTCACCCATCGGAGTTGTCATAACATCTCTTGCAAACGGAATAACAGCCGCTATTGAGGCAATAGGAGAAATGCTCAAAGCACTGATATTAACCCTCGTTGACGTAATTACAGAGTGTGCGCCGGCATTAGCCGAAGGAGCATTAACTCTTATATATGAAGTTTTGACAACACTGGCGGAGTATGCACCTCAGATTACAACAGCTTTTTTGTGATTTTCTTATAGGAGTATTTGACGCTTTAGCCGAGAAGATTCCCGAATTAGCGGAGTCTGTCAAAAAAGTTCTTTCGGCTGTAATTGACGTATTCAGAGACGCCGTAGGAAATATGAGCAGCGAAGACGTAACAAATCTGATTATGAATTTGGGGCTTATATCGGCTTTAATGTTTGTATTAAGCGGACTTTCGGCAATTATTCCCGAGGCGGTTGTAGGAGTCGCCGGACTGGGAGCGTTAATCGGGGAATTAGCCGTTGTTTTGGCGGCTGTAGGAGCTTTGGGGCAAATTCCCGGGTTGGACCGGCTTATTTCGGAAGGCGGAAACCTTCTTGAGAAGATAGGCGTGACTTTAGGGCAGTTTGTAGGAGGACTTGTAGGCGGAATAGCAAGCGGCATAACGGGGCAGTTACCCGGGATAGCCGAAGATTTGTCTTTATTTATGACAAATTTACAGCCCTTTATTGAAGGGGCTAGGTCTATAGACTCTTCTTCTATGGAAGGGATTAAGGCTTTAGCCGGAGCCTTACTTGCGCTGACAGCATCTGAATTATTAAACGGAATTTCAAAATGGCTTACAGGGGGAACCTCATTAGCGGATTTCGGAGCGGAGTTAAGCGCTTTTGCGCCAGTATTTGCAGATTATGCCGACGCTGTAAGCGGAACAGACTTCAGCAATGTAGCGGTTTCGGCTGAGGCTTTAAGAGATTTCTGTGATGCGGCGAAAGAAATACCCAATCAAGGGGGAGTTATAGCCCTGTTTACGGTGGATAATACTCTTTTGGATTTTGCATACGGACTTGCGGCTTTCGGCGTGAACTGGACGGCATATGCCCTATTAGTCCAAGGAGTGGATTTCAGCGGAGTTAAGCCTTCGGCAGAGGCTTTAAAAGACTTTTGCGATGCGGCGAAAGAAATACCGAACAGCGGAGGTTTAGCCGGACTTTTCAGCGGCGGCAATAATTTAACTACCTTCGGAGCCGGACTTCAGTCTTTCGGAAAGAATTTAAAAAGCTTTGCGGAGAACACAAGTGATATTGATGATGACTTTGCCGACAATATGGGGAATGCAGCAGGGGCGCTTATTTCTTTTGCGGAGGCATCTGAGGCAAGCGACGAGGGAAAGGATTTAAAAAATTTCGGGCAGAAATTAGAGGCTTTCGGAGTTTCATTTAAGACTTTCTGCAACAGTATAAGAGACGCAGACTTCGACAGCTCGGGTGTGTCATCTGCGGCAAGCGTTTTAAACTCGATTGTAGATTCGGCTGTAACGGCGGTTAACGAAAAGACGGAGACGTTTACTACAATAGGCAAAACCATAACTGACAAATTAAAGGGCGGAATTCAAGCCAAAGCGTCCGAACTTATTTCAGCGGCTAAGACCGTTACCGAAAGAGTTATTACCAACGTAAGAAATTATTACGAGAAGTTTAAGGCTGCCGGAGTTTATCTTACGAACGGTTTTGCTCAGGGAATAAAAGCGGAAAAAAGCAAGGCAATAGAGGCATCTATAGAACTGGCAAAAGAGACTCTTACAGCGGCGAAAAATGAACTGGGAATAGCGTTGCCTTCAAAGGTTTTCAGAGACGAAGTAGGCGCACAGCTGGGAGCAGGTTTAGCCGAGGGTATAGCGGCAGGCACGCCGGAGGCTGTAGAGGCATCGGAAGAGATGTCGGACGAGGTTATTAAGGCGGCTAAGGAAAAATTCAGCAATTTTAAAGAATGGCTTGAAGACGAAGACTTTTACGGAAGGCTGACAACCGAAAACGAGATTTACGCTTATGAACAGGCGGCGGAACAGTTTAAGGATATTCCCGATATTTCGAAGGAAATAAACAAAAAGCTTTATACACTCAGGAATGAGGCAGCAGAAGAGGCTAAAAAAGCTCAGGAAGAACAGGCAAAAGCCTACGAAGAAGGGCTTAAGACAAACTATGAAAACGCCAAGGACTATTGTGATAAAGAGCAAGCCTATAACCGTATGAATGAGGCGGAGTATATCGAGTATTGGGAGAAGGTTCTCGAAACAACGGAACTTCGGGCGGAAGACATAGAGACAATAGAAGAAGACCTCTATAAAAAAAGACACGAATATATGGAGGGTAATCTGGAGCTTATAGAAGAAGAGATAAACCGTCAAAATGAACTCTTAAGCACATACGAAGAAGGCAGTACGGCATACAGCAACGCGCTTAAAGAGCTGGCTGTTTTGGAAGAGGAACGGGCAAAAGCGCAGGAGGAAATAAGAGACGCCGATTATGAAAGCGCCAAGGCGTATGCCGAAAAAGAACAGGCTTTTAACCGTATGAATGAAGAAGAGTATATTGCATATTGGCAGAATATTTTGGACACAACCGAACTGAATGCCGATGCTGTTGAGGAAATTCAGGAAGACCTTTATAAAAAGCGTCACGAGTATATAGAAGGAAGTGTCGAGCTTATAGATGACGAAATAGAGCGGCAAAACAAACTTTTGGAAACTTTTGAAGAAGGCAGCAAAGAATATGAAGATATTCTGAAGGAGCTTACTCTTCTGGAAAATGAACGGGCAGAGGCTATAAAGGAAACGGCGGAGGCTTTGGCTGAGGCAGAGTATAATCAGGCAATGAACGCATTTAACACCGAACAGGACTACGGAGGAATGAGCGGTTTATTACAGCAGCTCGATTATTATCAGCAACTTTTGCCGAAGGTTGTAAACGACGCAGAGAAATACAGCAGTGTTTTAAATCAAATTTATTCTATAACAAAGAAGATTTACGATACTCAGAAAGAATATGAAGAGTCTGTAGCGAAAGTTTATGCCGAGGCGGCGGAAGAGAGAACGGAAGTCACAAAGCAGTATTATGAGGATATGACCGAAATCGAGGAGGAATACGAAGAAAAGCGTGAAGAGCTTGAAGAAGAGTATGCCGACAAGGTAGAGGAAATAAACGAACAGCTTGAAGAGGATATTGCTGAGCTTGAAGAGGCTTATGAAGATGCTTTGGAAGAGCGGGCAGACGCTTTATATGACGCATACGGACTGTTTGACGAAGTTTCGGAGAAGGACGAAGTAAGCGGCTCAGACCTTATGCAGAATTTACAGGGCCAAATTGACGAGTTTAAGGAGTGGACAGAACTTCTTGACAGTTTAGCCGACAGAGGAATGGACGAGGGCTTTATCGAAGAACTTCAGGAAATGGGGGTAAGCTCGTCTATAGCGGAGCTTAGAGCACTTAACGATATGACAGATTCCGAACTGGAGCAGTATGCCACATTATGGGCGGAAAAACACCAGCTGGCAACAGACAGGGCGACAGCGGAGCTTGAGGACCTTCGGACGGAGACTGACACCCAGATTGCCGGATTGCAGTCAGACGCTGCCGAAGAGCTTGACGAGTATGTGGAGACCTGGCAGGAGGAGATGGACGAGCTTAATCAGCAAATGATTGATGATTTGGACGAGTTAAGAGATGAGTTTAAAACAAAACTTCGAACCATAACTTCGAACACTCAGAGTCAGCTGCAAAGTCTTAAAAGTGAATTCGATTCGGCTATGGGGCTTATAAACGATAATGTTGAAGATGAGTTTAACGATATGGTGAACACTGTAAACGACATTATAGAAAGCGCCAACTGGGAATCTATGGGGCGGAATATTGTAGACGGTTTAATAAACGGCGTCAGTCAAAGACAAAGTGCTTTTGCAAGCGCTATGACAAACCTTATAAATATAGGTGAGGCGGCAGCAAGAAGTGCTGCTGAGATTGCATCGCCTTCAAAGGTATTTGCGGAAATAGGCGAATATATGGTTTTGGGACTTGTTGAAGGCATAAACGGATATTCGGGACTGGCTGAAGAGGCAAGCGGCGATATGGCGGAAAGTGCCATAAGCATAGCCTCGGATTCACTTCTTAAGATAGGAGAGCTGGCAGAGGACAACTTTGACCTTGAGCCTGTAATAAGCCCTGTTTTGGATTTAGACAATGTTGTAAACGGCGTTTACGCTATAGAGGATTTATTAAGCCCTGTTCAGAGTATGAACTTAGGGTCGGCGATCAGCCTTTCAAATCAAAATGAATATTCCGGAGCGGAGGAGTTTATGGAGAAAATGAGCATTTCGGCAAAGAAGTCTAACGAAAGTGTTGTTTCCGCCATAGAATCTTTACAAAAGGATTTCGGCAATTTGTCGAACAAGATAGAACGGCTTAAGATTTATATGGACACCGGAACTCTTGTAGGGGCAATAGCACCGGATATGGACAAGGCCTTAGGCAGACGGGCTAAGATGAGCGGAAGGGGTGTAATATGATTCAATCGATAACCTTCGGCAGCAGGAACACATGGGACTTTTGGAAACTTGTACCCAAAGAAAGACCTGTGTTTGTGCCACCGGAGGTAAAAACAAATTATATTGATTTACCCGGAGGGAACGGTTCAATAGATCTATCCGAATCCCTCACGGGTTACCCCGTTTATGAAAACAGAACGGGGTCTTTTAAATTTTATGTTATGAACGGGTATGCCGAATGGCAGGGCAGATATTCCGACATTATGAGCTATCTTCACGGACAGAGAATGAAAGCCGTTTTGGCGGACGACCCGGACTGGTATTATTACGGCAGGTTCAGCGTAAAAGGCTGGGAATCGGGAGACACCTGGTCTGAGATTGAAATCGGGTATGAGGTTGAACCGTATAAGTGGTATAAGACGAATAATACACAAGGTTATACTGACGCACCTGACGTTGATGAATGGTATGATGAAGATTTTATCCTCGGTTCTAATAGCGCTCCTGTATACCCCACAGTTACGGTTTCAAGAGATGTTACGGCAAGGTTTGTAAATAAGGAGCGTGGAATAGATTCGACGGTGATTTTAACTGCCGGAACGACGGAGATGCCCGACTGGCTGGTTTACGGAACTGAGGAGTTTATCGTTTATATTTTGGGAACAGGGAATCGAGTAACCATAAGCCTTGAATTTCCCATAGGGAGGTTATAGTTATGTATGGGGTGTATGCAGACGGGGTTTGTATTTACAGCGACAAGTATACAGATTCCGACATTGTAAACGGGACGGAACCGACTTTGGAGCTTAAGGACAACGCCGCCGGAACTTTTACTATAACACTGCCTGTGGGGAACCCGGGGTATGACAGTGTAACGAGGCTTGTTTCGGAGATAATTGTTAAACGTGACAATGAAGAAATTTGGGCAGGCAGAGTTATAAATGAGGAAACAGACTTTTATAACAGCAGAAAACTGACCTGTGAGGGTGAGCTGGCTTATTTAAACGATGTGACGGTTCCGCCTCAGACTTGGGAAAATGCAGAAATTTATGATTTTTTGGAAGATCTTCTGCATATTTACTGCACGAGGACTTCTGTATACACAAGCAGTATAGTCGACGAGGTTAAAAGAGATTATTACAAGCTTTTCTCTATGGGAACGTTATATAACTGGTTTGAAGGAAACACCGTTACATTTACATCAAATTATGAAACTGTTTTGGATATTATTAACAGCCAGCTTATAGATGTTTTCGGAGGGCATTTAAAGATAAGGCGAACTTACCGAACCGACGGGATTTGTGTAAGAATGGTCGACTATATGAATGATGACGTTTTAAATACCAATCCGCAGCAAATAAGGTTCGGAAAAAATCTTTTGGACTTTACGAGAAACTGGGATTTAAGCGACTTTGTTACGGTTGTTCTGCCGAGAGGGGCTAAAGACGATTCGACAGACGAGTATTTGGACGTTTCGGAAGTCAACGACAACGGAGATGACATTGACAACATATATGTTATAAACGAAGCGGCTGTCAGTAATTACGGCTGGATTGAGACTGTTATTGACTGGGAAGATGTGACGGACGCCGAGGAGCTTTTGGAGCTGGCTCAGGCTTATCTGACCGAAGAGCAGTTTGACGAAATGACTATTGAAGTTTCGGCTATAGACCTGAGATATTTGTCAAGCGACTATCAGGCGATTGATCTTTTGGACCAAATAAGAGTTATTTCAAACCCTCACGGACTCGATAAGCTTTTCCCCGTAACGGAGGTAAGCATTCAGCTTGACAAGCCTGAAAATTCAACCTATGTTTTAAACGGAACGTCTGAGGATAATTTCACAAGCTCCACAAGGAGCACCAATGACAGCATACTTTCTAAAATTAATAATCTGACAAGTGACGCTACCATACTTGAAAAAGCTCAGGCTAACGCTACGGAAATTCACAACAGGGCTACAATGGGATATGTTACAATAATATCCAATTCCGAAGGGTCGCAGGCGCTTTATATTTCAAGCGAACCTGCAACAACAGCTTATGATGTTGAAACAGGCGAGTGGAACTGTTCCTTTTGGGTATGGAATGTTAACGGGCTGGGATTTTTTAACGGAAGTGAATACAACGCTGAAATGGCGCTGACTTCGGACGGAGCGATTACGGCAAATTATATTACTGTCGGTACTATGTCGGCAGATCGTGTCAGGACAGGAAAGCTGACGGACGAAAACAATAATGTAGTTTGGGACCTTGACCAAGGAGAGCTTACAATACGTTCCGGAACCATTGCTTTGGGATTAAAGAGCGGAAACGCAAGCGAAGACCCGAAGGACAATTATTATTTTTATGTTGACGGAGACGGAAATTTAAAGTCGGAATCGGGGGAGATAGGCGGCTTTACAATTACAAGCAATTCTATTTATAATTCTCATATATGTTTACAATCCGAAGGGCTTGATTTTCTTTATGATGGGGAGACTTTGGGAACCTACGGAACGTCAAGCTGGCAGTTACAGCCTTCTCTGAAAGGAATGATAACCGACATAGAATATGAAGGGGATTTTATAGCCTGGGCACACAAGGACAGCACGAGCCATAAATATTACAGCGTAAAACTGGGGTATGCGGCGGAGGATTTATATACGGGAAATTATATTTGTTCCGAATGCGGAGCTATGATGGAAATAGACCTTGACACTTGGCAGGTTGTCTGCCCCGACTGTGGGCATACAGACGAAATAGACGATATGTCAAGCGACAACAAACCAAAAAAGGTAACTAAGGACAGAGTGTTTTTAGGAACGGATTTGGACGGAGCCGGACATACAGCCCATAATCTGTTTATAGACTGGGACGGAGGGGGCTTTGTAGACGGACTGGACATGGATAATACCTATGTTTATATTCCGTATTATACAAGCAATCCGCAAGGCAGCAGCGGCGATCTTGCTGTTGTAAAATATTTTTATGTACAGCTGAGAAACGGGGTAATGGTAGCTCCGGAAAGCGATTAACAGGAGGTTTTTAATGAAACTTAATAATTTTCAAATGGAGACGCTTATGAATTCTCTTAAGCCTTTACTTTCACACCGTAATAAAGTGGGATATTTTGCGGCGAGGAACACAAGAATTTTAAGAGAGGCTCTTACGGAGTATTTTATATTTAAGGAAAGGCTTATCAGGAAATACGGGCAGGAGCAGTTTGACGGAAAAGGAAAGCCTCTTCATCAAATTTCAATAACTCCGGATATGGAAGGGTTTGAAGATTTTTCGAAAGAGTTTGAGACTGTAGGGAAAATTGAACACGAAGTGGGAATTATGACTATGCCTTATAAAGAAGTTATAGGAATTTTAAGCGGAGAGGAAATTTTGAACCTTGACATTATACTGACGGAGTAGGAGGTTTATATTTATGGAATCTTGGTTTCAAATGACAGTAACTGTTGTATGTTCTGTTATAGCATCGTCGGGGTTTTGGGCGTACATACAAAAAAGAGCCGAGAAAAGTGACGCCAAAACACAGGTTTTGATAGGCTTGGCTCACGACAGGATTATGTTTTTGGGCGTCAAGTATATTGAAAGAGGTTATATTACAAGAGATGAATATGAAAATCTCAGAGATTATTTGTATAAGCCCTACGAGGCTATGGGCGGAAACGGGTCGGCTAAAAAAGTTATGCAGGAGGTAGACAAGCTGCCTTTGCACGAAAATTATAATATAGTGAAACCGGAAAGAAATCCGGCGCCCGATAGGGCGGTTTTGTGAAACAAAACTTTTGAACGGGAGGGTTGGCGTATGAACATTAGCAATGAAACTTATGATATTTTGAAATGGATTGCCCAGTATCTTTTACCGGCTTTGGGCACTTTATATTTTGTGGTTGCCTCTATATGGGGGCTGCCCTACGGCGAACAGGTTGTGGGGACGATAACAGCGGTTGATACTTTTCTGGGAGTGATATTGGGGATAAGCTCGGCAGCGTATAACAAGACTGACAATTCCGGTGAACAGGAGTAATTTAATGAAACAGTTGTTAAACACGAATGATATGAGAAAGGCATTAAAAATCGGCAAGACTAAATTATATGAAATGATAAATAACGGAGTGCTGCCTGTTATTAAAATAGGAAGCAGGTATTATATTTCGGAAGACAAGCTTGACCGGTTTATAACAAACAGAAAAGTTTAAGCAAGGCGAATAAGCTGTTGAAAATGAGGACTTTGGTATGCTATAATATACCTGTCCTCATTTTTTTATATTTGCCTGAAAGATGAAAGGCGGGTATAAAATGAATAAAGAAAAACGTGTGAACGGACAAGGAGCTGTTTTTTACAGCGAAAGTAATAAAAAATGGATTGCTAAAATTCAATACGGTACTGATAACAGCGGTAAACCAATGATTAAAAGTTTTACTTCCAAGAAGAGCAAAGCTGAAGCAACCAAGAAGCTTGAAGAGTTTAAGCGTAAAATGCTTATAGGGAATAACGGTTCTAACAGGTCTGTCTTAAATGATTATATTTTGAATTGGTTGGAAACATACCAAAAGCCGAAGGTAAAAGCAACAACATTTCACAGAGACGTTGTTGTATTTGAAAACCATATAAGGTATACCATAGGACATATGAAGCTTAAAGACATCAATACGAAAAATGTTCAGCAGCTTATCAATAGCGAAAAAGACCGCTATGCTATTAAGACTATAGAAAAGACATACAGTCTGCTGAACAGAGTATTTAAAAGAGCAGTACAGCTGAAAGATTTAAGTATAAATCCTTGTGACGGTGTTGCGCTGCCGAGTGTGCATACAAACTTGGTACAGCCAAAGGAAATGGAAGAATACACCATTGAAGAAACCGATGCTATGGAAGCCGCGGTTAGGGATTCGTGGGTTAACCACAGTAAAATTTACAGGGCATCGCCGAGTTATATTTTGCTCCTTAATACGGGAATGAGATTGGGCGAGCTTTTAGCTTTGCGGTGGAAGAACGTTGATTTAAGGAATAAACTGATTAAGGTCAGAAAGAATCAAGAAACCGTCAAAACAGACGGCAAACGTAAAACCGTAACAACACTTCCCAAAACGAAATCTTCATATCGGACGATTCCCATTAATAAGAAAGCTTATGAAATGCTTATGGAGTTAAAAAGGCGTAACGAAGAAACCAAAATAAGGTCATTATATGTTGTCAGCAATTTAAAAGGAGATTCCTTCAATGACAACAACTACAGAAGAGACTTCAAGAGGTTTTGTAAAAGGTACAATATTGAATACAAGGGTATCCACACTTTCAGACACACCTTTGCAAGCAGGCTTTTCAGAAACGGCATTGATGTTCCCACGGTAAGCAAGCTGTTGGGTCACAGCAATACGGCGATTACCGAGAATATTTATATTCACATTTTGGAAGAGCAGAAAGTCAAGGCTATCAAACTTTTGGACTGCATTTAAAAAAGGCACCAACAAGGCACCAATTAATGTGATAGCAGGCGGTAAAAAACGGTGTTTTCTGTAACATTTCCACAACGGAAAAAAATTGGAATCAACTCTTGAAAACCGCATAAAAATGGGCTTTTTCAAGGATATTTAAACCCTGTGAAAAAGCCGTGAAAGTATGGAGATGAGGGGAGTCGAACCCCTGTCCGAAAATCCGTCAGTTAGGACGTCTACCATTATAGCCGCATCTTTTGGAATTCCGAAAACCTACGCCGGTGGGCAGGCTTAAATTTTCGTAAGCTTCATAGGTGCTTTTCCCCGGGCAAAGCTTAACGGAGAAAGTTGCTCACATTGTCGATGCTCCCGATTCAAGGCGTGAGAACCCCGAAGGGAACAGCTGCCGCAATTAGGCAGCGTATGCTAAATTATCGTTGTCGATTAATTTATAAAAAGTTTAGGCTTTTAAGGAATTGCCCGTTTCCAATGGCAGTCCCGACCTTCAAAATCCCCGTCGAAACCATTACACCCCCAAAATTTCGGGAGAGCAGAAAAGCCTTCCCGATTTAAGGAACTTAAGTATAACACTTTTTTTAATAAAATCAATATCTTATACAATACAAAATTGTTTCTTTTTCTTTACAGAATCACATTGTAGCCCATTTCAGAAAGAGCCTCTCCTGCCTTTTTAAGGGCGCTGTCATTTTCAAGGCTTATTCTCATAACACCGTCGGAGTAGTCTCTGTTATTTATAATACCTATATTTTTAATATTTATACCCCTGTTGCCTAAAATTACGGCAACCTCGGCAATGGCGCCCGGTCTGTCCTTTATATCCAGCTTAAGGGTATAGCTCTTGCAGACTCCTCTGCCTCGGCCTGTTTCAAAGCTGTCTCTGTATTCCTTGGCATTTCCGAAAAGCCTTGCCACTTCACTGCTGTCACAGACTTCTATAGCGTTTTCAAGAGCCAGAACAGATTCTCTGAAGGCTGATAAAACCTTTAAAATTTCGTCTCTGTTTTCTGAGCATATACCGCTCCACATTTCGGCGCCCGAAGAAGCAATTCTTGTTATATCTTTAAAACCACCGGCAGCCAGTGTATGCATATAGCCGTCATCGTCGAGACTTTCAACCATATTTACAAGGGCAACAGCAATAACATGGGGTACATGGCTTACAGCAGCCACTACGTGGTCATGTTTATAAGGGTCTAAAACAATGGGTATTGCCCCTATCCCCCTTACAAGTTCAATATATGCATCAACAAGGCTGTTTTCAACGTTTTTTGAAGGTGTAAGTATATAGCATACAAATCCTCTTTTGCGGCTCCGTAGCCTGTTTTTTCGGAGCCTGCCATAGGGTGGGCTCCTATATAATTTATTCCTTCAATTTCACTGAGCTTTTTGAAAATCTCGCCCTTTGTGCTGCCGGCATCGGTAATTATACAGTCTTTTTTTTATAATGGGTATTAACTGCTCAACATAATCGCAAATTTTTCCTACCGGTGTACATACGAAAATAATATCACATTCACTGAAAACCGACAAATCCGTGACGGAATATTCGGAGAGTATACCCTGTTCATAGGCCTCTTTAAGGGGCTTTTCACTTCTGCTGTAAGCGGAAATGCTCATATTAAGCCTGTTTTTAAGGGCCAAAGCTATAGAACCGCCGATAAGACCGAAACCCAATATTCCTGCTTTTTTCATTTACAATATCCTTTCTTCAAGCTGAACAATAGGCTTGATGGCTGCCATAAGGTCGTTAAAATCGCTGAAATTAAGAGCCTGAGAGCTGTTTGTGGCTGACTTAGCCGGTGAGGGGGTGAACCTCTATAATAAGCCCGTCTGCTCCTGCCGCTGCCGCTGCCTTCGATAAGGGCTTTATATATTCCATAACAAAAGCGGAATGGTTGGGGTCAACAACAACAGGCAAATGTGACTTAGACTTTATAACGGGAACAGCGCTTAAATCAAGAGTATTTCTGGTAGATGTTTCGTAGGTTCTTATGCCTCTTTCACAAAGTATTACGTTTTCATTTCCGTTTGACATCAAATATTCGGCAGAGACCAAAAGCTCATCTACAGTAGCCGCAAGTCCCCTGCAAAGTATGACGGGCTTGCCTGCAGAGGCACACTCCTTCAAAATTCCATAATTCTCCATGTTCGCCGAGCCTACAAGCAAAATATCCGCACACTTCGAGGCTGCCTTAACAAGAGATTCTCTCTTTACCTCAACAACTATTCTTAAGTCGGTCTTTGATCTGACTTCCTTAATCATATCCTCTGTTTCCGGTGTGTAAACCCCGCATCTCAGCGCTCTGCCCCCTGCCTTTTTAACAGTATCGGCAATTTCAAGCATTTGTGAAACGCTTTCAATAGCACAGGGTCCGGCAGTAACGGTAAAGTTGTCTATTCCGAATCTTACTCCCCCTGCATTAATAACCGTAGGCTCTGTTCGGAATTTTTTGTTTGCCAGCTTATAGCTTTCCGTAAGGTAAACAAGCTTGTCAACCCCGGGGAAAAGCCTTGTTGTATCGGGAACCTTCTTCCTGTCTCCGATAATTCCTATAATGGTAATACTTCTTCCGGTTGAAAGATGTGTACTGAGACCTAAGCCTTCAATGTAGTCCTTAACCATATTTATATTTTCCTGCGTTGCCGTAGGTTTCATAACAATAATCATAATTAACTGATCCTTCCGTTATTAGTTTTCGGGCACACTGTATGTATACCCTTGGTTTTGTCACCAAAAACATTTTAACGCATTAAAGCCCTAATGTCAACCCAAGAAACACCTATTTAATAGTTTAGTTAAGAATCCAATCCAGTTACTCCGTAAAAATCTGAACCCAATAGGGTATCCCCTGATAATAATAATATCCTATACCTATTTTGCCGTAATCAGCGCATAAAATATTTGCTCTGTGACCGGTTGAATTCATCCACGCTGTCATTACTGAAGAGGGCGTCAGCTGTCCGTAGGCTATATTTTCACCGCAGTAAGACCATGGTATGTTTAAATAATCGAGCAGCTGTGAAGGTGAACCATATGTAGGCGATTCATGGGCAAAATAACCCTTATCTGTAAAATCCTTTGCTTTAAGATATGCCACATAATTAAGCTCACTGTCTATAGTTAAAGCGTCCAGTCCGTTTTCGGCTCTGTTTTCATTTACAATTTCAAGAACATTTTCTGAATAAACAGAATCCATTACAATTTCGCTGTTTGTAAAACAGCTCCTTACAGCTATCGCCCTTACGTAGGTTCCCTTTAAAACACTGACTTGACCGCAGGAGTTTGAGGAAAGCTTTGTACCGTTTGATACGGAAGGCTCCGAACCATCGGTTGTATAATATATATAACAATTGGGAGTGGTTGTTTTTATTGTTGCCGTTGAACCCGAGAATGTTATTGTCGGTGTGTTTATAATGGGAATTTTCAGAATAAGCCGTGAAACATTGCTCCACTTTCCGTCATAATAAGCTCTTGCGTAAATCGTGCCGTAAAAATTCTCAAAAAGCACTGTTTCGCCGTTTTCAACACAGGTATCGGAAGTATTCAGGTTTGAGGTTGTGCTTGAATAGTAAATCTTTGCACCGGCTGTCTCACTTGAAAAAGTTACGTTTCTGCCGCCAAAGGTTCCTTCTACCTTAAAAGCCGCCGGAGATACGGGAACATAAACGGAAACGGTTTCGCTGTTTGTAAAGCAGCTCCTTACGGCTATTGCCTTAAGAGTTGTTCCGGCTTTTACGGAAATTGTTCCCCCGTTTAAGCCCAAACTCCTTCCCGTTTCTCTTGTGGGGGTTGTTCCGTCGGTTGTATAGTATATGTAGCTTGAAGGCGTGGAAGATTTAATCACTGCCTTTTCTCCGGATATTGTAATTTCCGGTTTATTTACCATAGGAATTTTTAAAATAAGTCTTGAAACATTGCTCCAATTTCCGTCATAATAAGCCCTTGCGTAAATTGTGCCATAAAAGTCTTCAAAAAGCACTGTTCCACCGTTTTCAACACATAAATCTTCGGTTGTAAGTGTTGAAGATGTGCTCGAATAGTAAATTACAGCGCCGGCTGTTTCGCTTGAAAAGGTTACGTTTCTTCCGCCGAAAACACCGGCAACAGCAAATGAAGGGGGATAAACAGGCTCTGTAAGGCTGCTTTTCTCCGTATCATCATTTCCGGAATATTCATCATCGGCAAAGTCTGTTTGTTCAGCAAACTCCGTATCCGATTCAATAAATGAATGTTCTTCGGTTTTTTTGTCTTCTGAAAATTCAGCCGGATCTATTTCAAGGGCAGAATCCGACAGGGTAGTTTCACTTACAGTTTCACCAAAAACCGTGGTTAAGTTCTCTGCCGAACAGTTTGTTGAAATGCTTGCCGCTGTTAAAACCAAACATAATACGGCGCTTAAAAATTTTTTTCATAATCTTCTCCTTTTTTTACTTTAAAGCTTATGTGGAAATATCGGCTTTCCGCAGCCTATATCAATTGTTGTTTAAAGAGTTCTGAAGTTCATAAATTCTGTCCAGTGATATTTGCGTAAGCTTATGAATAATTTCCGGTTTATAATCATTTTTAATCATTTCTATGGCAACTATTTCTTTCCCTTCATCTCTGCCCTCTGCTCTGCCTTCATCTCTGCCTTCTGCTCTGCCTTCCGCCTTGCCTTCCGCTTTGCCTTCTGCTTTGCCCTCATCTCTGCCTTCAGCTTTGTATTTCGATTTAAGTTTTTCAATTACATTTTCCATATGAATTTTGTAAATCAATTCTTGATCATATAAATCTATCATAATATCGAAAACCTCCTTTTCGTGTTCTTCAAGAAAATCTTTCAGAACATTTTCATTTTTACAGATGTATATTGCTTTCTCTACGGCTTTAGAGGTTCTGCCGTATTTCAGAGCCTGTGCATCTATTATTTTTGCAAACGAAATATATTGACCGACAATACCTTTTCCGCTTTGTTCGGTAATTAATCTGACTTTTACATTAATGTCGATATCCTCACCGCCGAAAAATTCTTCTGATAAGGTTATTATATCCTTTTCAATCTTTTTCTTTCCGGTATAAATAACATAAAGCTCCGGCTTGGGAAGTTTAACAGGTGCTGTACCATATAAATCCACTTTAGCGTCAGTCAAATAATTTTGATATGTACGTGCCAAGTACATAAAAGCCCTTATTATTATATTTACCGAAAAAGATGCCTGAGCCTCTATCAGTATAAACAGCCGACCCTTAACCGCAAATCCCAAATCATTTACAATATCATTTATAAGCACAGTATTAAGGGTTATTGTTTCCAAATCGTCTTCAGTAGAATCTGTATCCTCCGGGTGAAGAGAATGATATAACTGTAAGAGATATTTCTTCTCTTTAAACATTCTCGTAAATACGCTGCTCTTTATTTTTCTTTTCATTTTATATCCGTCTGCCGAAATATACAACTCATTATTGTCTGCCGAGACGGACATATAGCTGTCGTTTTTAACTTCCATAAAACACCTTTCTCTTCTGCTTTTATTATATTGCAGATAAGTTAAAATATCAAATAATATTCAGTTTTTAAGTAAACCGAATATTATTGACATTATTCCTCTTTAAATTTTTCATAATAGCCTTTAAGCTTGTTATAAACCTTTTCGTGAACTTCCGAAGACTTTTTGCCCGTTAAAATTTCTATGCCGTCGTCTACGCTGTCTATAGCATAAAGCTTGAATGTACCTTCTTTTATTGCGCCGAGAACCTCGTCGTTTAAAACAAGTTCCTTTACATTCTGTTTGGGAATCATTACCCCCTGACAGTCTGTCAAGCCTTTTCTTTTACAGGTGTCATAAAATCCTTCGGTCTTATGGGTAACTCCCCCTATGGGCTGAATTTCCCCAAACTGGTTTACACTGCCTGTAACGGCAATATCCTGTCTTAAGGGCAGTTCCGAAAGACCGGAAAGTATGGCATAGATTTCCGTTGATGATGCGGAGTCTCCGTCTACACCGCCGTAATTCTGTTCAAAGCAAAGGCGGCAGGAAAATGACAAAGGAAAGTCTCTTGCATATTTATTTCCCAAATATCCGCTTATGACGTTTACGCCCTTTGTATGAATTTCTCCCGAAAGCTCGCTTTCCTTTTCTATGTTTACGTTTACAATCCCCGCCTTGCCCATATAAGTTGTGGCGGTTATACGTGAGGGCTTACCGAAGGTACAGCCATAAGCCTCTATTACAGAAAGACCGTTTACCTGACCAACCTTTGAGCCTGTTACATCAATAAGCATATCCCCCTCGGCATACATTTCGCTTAGCTTATCTTCATATATTGAAATTCTTCTGTAACCGCTTTTAATTGCTTTTACAATATGGTCTTTTTCTATTGTGTCTTTTCCCTCTTTAGAGGCAATAAAATCCGCTTCTATTATTACATCGTTTATACTTGAGAAAACAGCCGTCAGCTTATCTCTTCTTCCGCTTATACGTCTGGAAAGCTTTACGATTTCGTTCACTGCCCCTATGTTGAGAGTTTTTGTTTCGTTTCTTTCGTGGAAAGATTTTATATAGCCCAAAAGATTTGAAAGATTGTCTTTGTTTCCGTCCATTTCATAATCGAAAAAGGATGCTATTTTAAACAGCTTTTCAGTATCATCATCAACCTCTCTCATAAGCTCATAATAATAGCCGGAACAAACAATTATAATTTTGCCGTTATATTTAACCGGCTCCGGCTTAAGTGTCGAAATAGATACAGCGGAAAACTGATAATCCTTTAAAGGCTCGATTGTAATTTCTCCGGTTCTCAAAACCTTTTTAACCGTTTCCCAGCTGCATGGAGAGGAAAGTATATCCGTAAGCTGAAGTATAAGATAGCCTCCGTTTGCCTTATGAAAAAGCCCAGGAACTATTTTCATATAGTCTGTAGTGTAGTTTCCGAATTCGTTGTCAAATTCAACCTCTCCTACAAGTCCGGCATAGGTGGGGTTATAGCTAACCACAACCGGCGCCCCTTTAAGCTCTGAATTATCAACAAGAAGATTGACGTTATATCTCTGTACAATCTCATCTGTGTTTTTCTTTGCGGCAAAAGGCATAATAGCCGCCATAAAATCTTCCTGCTCATCATTTTCGTTTTCCGTAAAGAACTCAAGGTTTGAAAGTATATCCTCCTTGAGATTTGTAAGATAGTCGGAAACTTTTTCATCTTTACAATATTTTTCCTGTAAAGGAGAAAAGAAACGACCTATTGTGAAAAGCCCCACATTATAGTCAATATCGTAAATCTCTTTTTTAATTTCACTTTCCGCCGCCTTTACGTCCTTTATAAAGCCGTCGGCAGACTCCGTTATAATGTCGGATTTTCTGTTGAAGTTTTCCCTTTCTTCTTTCGTAAGGTTTTCATATTCTTCGTCGGTAATGGCTTTTCCGTCTACAAGGGGAGTAAAAGTAAGTCCGCCTCCGGCATTTTTCACCGAAAAGCCTTCTTCCCTTGCTTTGTCGCTTATGAGCTTTACCGCTTCGTCTCTTTTTGTTTGAATTTCCTTTAAAAGAACCTCTTTTTCGTTTTCATACTGTTCTGTTGTATATGCTTTCGGAATTTCAACAGTAAGCGTATGAACAAGCTCCGAAATTTCGTTTTTAAAAATCCCGCCTTCTCCGGAAGGAAATTCAAGCATTACGGGCTTTTTGGGATTTTTTAAAGTTATACACACAGCAAATATCCGGCGGAACAGGCTCTGACGCAGCAATTTTTTCCGCTAACTTTTTTGCAAAGGCTGTTCTGTCGCAGCCGTGACTGCCTACTGCAAGTATGTTATATTCCTTTTTCTTTATTCCCAAACCTGTTTCTATAGCCTCACAGGCTCTTTCCTGACCTATCGCCCCTGAGGTATAGTCTTCTGCCTGAAGTTCTGTAATATCTATATCATATACAAGTTCTTCATATTTTAATTCTTTTACCATAGGTTTTCACCCATTACCGTTTATTTTATTATAAGTTTTTCCACATAATTATTGCATTTTCTTTGGTATCGCTGTAATATTCGGGTCTTATGCCTTCCTGTTTAAAGCCAATGCTTTCATACAGATTAAGAGCTTTTTTATTTCCAGCTCTAACTTCTAAGGTTATGCCTATCATTTTTTTTCCTTTGCCAGCTTAACAACCTCGTTCATAAGACGTCTGCCATAGCCCTTACCCTGTTCTCCGGGGGTTATTGCTATATTTGTAATATACCCCTCGTTTATAACGTGCCACATACCGCCGTAGCCTATGGTTTTTCCTTCTTTTTCGCAGATAATGTAATATGTAAGCCCGTTTTTGTAGTCATCTTCAATCATTTTCTTTGACCAGGGTATCGCAAAACATTTTTGTTCTATTTCAGCTATGCTGTCGATATCCTCCGGTGTCATAAGACGGAAGGAAATGTCACTTTTCCTAGCCTCAAGTTCTTTTTCAGCCTGTGACTTTCTTAAGTACATAAGCTCTGCCTCTTTTGCCGGCTGTGCTTTTCCTTCTTTTGCAGCAGTTAATGCCAAAACGCCCAAACAGCCTGCCCTTTGAATTGTCTGAAAAATATTTCCTATTCTGAAACCTGCTCTCATAATATCACCTTCATAAGGATAAACCCCGTCTCCGACAAAAACTGCTTTTTCTCCGGTTTCCTTTGCCAGTTCCAAAACCTTTTCTATTTCTTCTGCTCCGTAGCTGCAAAGCCTTTTTAAGCCCCCATCTTCCTGTTTATACATACTGTAATAAACCTGACCCCGCCTTGCGTCCATAACGGGCACTATAAGCTCCCCTCTTCCTTCAATTCCTTCAAGCCCCTCAGCAAGTACATCAAGTGTGGGAACTGTTATAAGGGGTTTGTCAAGAGCCGCACACAACCCCTTAGCCGCCGCCATTCCTATTCGAAGACCCGTAAATGAACCGGGACCTGATGTAACGGCAATAAAGTCTATATCACTCTTGTCAAATTCCAAAGCATTAAGCATATTTTCAAGCAAAGGCATAAGAGTACGGGAGTGAGTCATTTTATGGTTTATAAAAAATTCGCCCATAACTCGTTCTTCACTTACAAGGGCTGCGCTTGCCGCAAGTCCGCTTGAATCCAAAGCCAATATATTCATCTTTCTTCTTCAATCCTCCTATAATTATCGTCTTTTTCCAAATCCTTTAAAATCTTTATCCAAACGGCTCCCTTTGGTATGGCATCTTTGACGATACCCGCCCATTCTATAATACATACACCGTCACCGAAGAAATATTCGTCTGCCCCTATGTCATAAAGCTCGTCTTCGTCCTGAAGACGGTATACATCAAAGTGATAAAGACTGAGCCGTCCCTCATATTCGTTTACTATTGTAAATGTGGGGCTTGTTATATGGTCTGTAATTCCCAAGCCCCTTGCAAAGCCCTTTGTAAAGCAGGTCTTTCCGGCTCCCAAATCTCCGTTTATACAATAAATTTCTCCGGCTTT
The DNA here is from genome assembly GCA_021203425.1 of Clostridiales bacterium. GTDB lineage: Bacteria > Bacillota > Clostridia > Lachnospirales > CAG-274 > JAJQCI01. The sequence goes on from JAJQBF010000226.1 coordinate 26,479, forward strand.
GGCATTCTTCCCGAATTCAAAGCCTATTTTTTCCGTTTCCTCTCCGCTGTGTGTTTCATAAACTGTTTTCATTTTATTTTTATTCCCTTTTCATTAAGTAAATTTATAAAATGTCTGCAAATTATTCCCGCTCCGCTGTAGTTTAAGGGGGCGTCGTCTCGAAAATTTGCATTCGTTACAAGATTTTCTTCCTCATTTATAATATTATAGTCAAAATAAGGAATTCCTTTTTCTTCCGCAATTTCATTTATCGTATTGTGAATAGCATCATAATTATCAATAAATGACATTGAAACAGGTGCTATAGGGGCTGTCACAAAAATAAGCTGAACTCCCTCTTCTTCACATAGTTCTATTATTTTGTTAAGATATTTAAGCTGAACATATGAAAACCCTGCATCTTTTCCGTTTAAGCCCATATATTGATTTGTTATATTATATTCCCCCGGCAGCATATTATAGTCACACCAAACAAAGCCCTTTGTGCCGTAGTGTTCCGACCCGGTTGTGTGAGTTTCACCGGCAGGTTTAAATACACCGAAGAGGTTTCTTATTTTATCGTCGTATTCATCGGATTTATAGGCAAAATAATCTGCCTGATATTTTAAAGCATCTACAGAATATTTTATTTTTTCAGAAATCGGGAAAACCTTCTCTATGTATTCGGCTTTAAGCTCATCGTTTTCCATAACCTGAAAAAGCTGTGTTGTTTCATTAATCTGAAAATTTGAAGTCATAACCCCCCAGTAAACCTCCATAATTATAGTTTTGGGGTTTTGATGTTCGAAAATTTCTCTGAGCTCATAATAAGTTGAGGCGGTAAGCTGAAGGGGCATACCCATATTGAAACTGTTTGTTCCCAGTTCGGCATCAAATATGGTCGGGTCAAAGGTACAGTAAGCGTGGGAACTGCCTATAAAAATCAGGTCATATACATTATCTTCTTCATAGAAATCGGCAAATCTTGTTTCGTTGTATTTGTTTATTATATTTTCTTTTGAAGCCTGTTTAAAGGTTTCCCCCAGTTTAACAACAGCCGCCGCCATAAGTCCGCAGAAAAGACAGGTTTTTATAAACAAAATAATATATTTTTTAAAACTGGAAGTATATAAACTCTGTTCCACTGTCAAACACTCCTATCCCTAATATTATGAAAACAAGCCCGAAATAAAAACAAAATCTTATTATAAAGAGGAGTCTGTCCATCAGTTTAACAATATTCTCCTTATAACTTACAGCCTCAATTACAAACAATATTCCTATAGAACCGAGAACCAAAAGCAGAGGATAAAAGCCCAGACCCCAGCTTAAGACGGTTTCATATAAATATTGTGTATCCGTAATTCTGCCTAAATCGCTTGTCAAATTAGAAACTATATAAAAGGCATCTCCGAGAGTGTTTGCTCTGAAGAATATCCACGCAAAGACCACAAGGCAGAAGGTTATAATTCCGCTTATTATTTCAGAAATAATTCCTATCGGAATTATCCGCCTACGGCGTCCCGATATCTTTCGGGTTCCTTCAAAAACAAAGAATTTAAGCTTAAAGCAACCTATAACGCTGTCTTTAATTTTGCCTATTATCTGAAAAGCACCGTGAAACGCACCCCAGACTATAAATGTCAGGCTGGCTCCGTGCCAAATTCCGCTTAAGACAAATGTAATAAATATGTTCAGCGCCCATCTCGGCTTGGAAACCCTGTTTCCCCCTAAGGGAATATAGACGTAGTCTTTAAACCAGCCTGAAAGAGAAATGTGCCACCTTCGCCAAAATTCCTTTATTGACCTTGAAAAATACGGTCTGTCAAAGTTCGTCATAAGGTTTATGCCCAGTGTTTTTGCCGTTCCTATAGCTATGTCTGAATAGCCTGAAAAATCGCAGAAAATCTGCACTGTAAACAGCAATGCACCGGCAATAAAGGATATTCCCCCAAAGCTTTCGGGGCTGTTGAAAATCGTATCGACCGCAACTGCTATTCTGTCGGCAATTACAACCTTCTTAAAATATCCCAAAGCCATAAATTTAACGCCGAATATAATGTTGTCAATGTCAAAAGAGTGCCGTTTAAAGAGTTGACGGAGAAGGTTTTTTGCTCTTTCGATAGGTCCTGCAACAAGCTGTGGAAAGAAGGTTATAAACAGGGTAAATCTTAAATAGTTTTTTACAGGCTTAAGCTCGCCTCTGTAGACGTCTATTGTGTAAGCTGCTGCCTGAAAGGTATAAAATGATATACCCATGGGCAAAATTATGTTAAAGTCGCCTATAGACAGAGATACGCCGAAAAAGCCGAAAATCTCCAGAAGAAGGCTGCTTAAAAACATAAGGTATTTAAAAAACGTAAGAAGTCCGAAATTTATAACCATACATAATATTAATATGCCCTTTCTGAACCTTTTGTTTCTCCTGTTTTTATAAATAAGCCTTGCAGAGGCATAATTTACAAAAGATGAAAACAAAATAAGAATTATTAAGGCAGGCTCCCAAGCCATATAAAATATAATACTGGCAATAAGGAGCATTATCCACCTGAGCTTATGGGGAAGGACATAATATAAAACCAGAACAGTTATAAAAAATATTATATAATCAGCCGAATTGAAAAGCATCTTTAAACCTCACCGTTTATT
>JAJQBF010000143.1 GCA_021203425.1 Clostridiales bacterium
GTTCTGCTTTAAATGAACCGCTGATTCCGAAGAAACATTCAAGAATTGCTTTAAGCTTGTCTATAAGCGTTTGCTTTTTCTTTACACGCCCGGTTCCTCCAAAGCAGGATACAGGCGACATCATTCGGTCTATATCTGTTCCGGTGGTTTTTATTTCACCATCTCGGAAAGCGTTTTCAATAATTCATCAAGTCGGCTCATTTGTGTTGTCATCCTGTCTTTTTAAGGGGCTGTGAAAAAATTGAATTTTCAATTTTTCACAGCCTTCTTATTTTTATAAACTATTGTCATTTATACCAAAATATGTGAAAATGGGCACAGTCTCCCCCTCCCCATAAAAACGGGCTTTTTTCTTGTTTATGCGGCTTCCTGAAGTCTCATTTTCTTGTTATGATATTTGTATAGATTATGACCTATAGAAACTAAAAATATTTCCAAACGCACAGATTTCATACCTCTTCTTACTAAGCGTTTATACCGCCTGTCGTTTTTCATTATTCCGAAAGTACCCTCGGCTTGTATGGAACAGTTCATTCTCAGCAGAGCTCCTTGAATACTTTCAAGATTTTCTATAACCTCTTTGTGATATGAAGTTAATTCTTCATTAATCCTTATGGTACGGTTTCGGTCTGTTTTCTTACATTGTTTTGCATATGGGCAATCACTGCAATCCTCACATCTGTAGATTTCTTCCTGTCTGCCGTATTGGTTGTATCTTACGTTTTTACGATAGGCAAATACAAATTTTTTATTGTTCGGACACCTTAACTCGCCATTTTCATCGGTTTTAAAATTAACAGCTCTAAACGGATCATTATGGTATTTTTTATCTTTAGTTTCTTTCTTAAACATTGTAAACTTCATATACTTTTCCATTCCATGCTGTTCACAGAAAATGTAATTATTATATGAACCGTATCCGGCATCAGCTACCGGATATTTTGGATAAAATCCGTATGTTTCATAAAATTTGTTCATCAGAGGAACAAAACAATCCATGTCTGACCTGTATTGATTAACATCAACAACAGCTTTGTATTCATCGGCAACTCCTACCTGTACGTTATACGCAGGCAAAAGCTGATCATTTCCCATATAATCAGTTTTTATCCTCATAAATGTTGCAGAGTGATCTGTTTTTGAATAGCTGTTTCTGCCCGGTCCGCAAATATCGATTTTCTCAACATACTCCTCCAATTTTGACGTGTATTCCATAAGCTTTTCGTAATGCCTTTGCTGCTGTGTTTTTTTATGACCTCTGCCGTGAACAAAGCTGTTGGTATCAATCTTAAAAATCTCTGTATATCTCAAAGTTATTTCTTTCAATTCTTCCGGAACATACTCTGTGTTAGTCTGTATTTTTAATCCGCTGAATGCAAACGTTTCATTTATCTCGTTTAACAATGTGGTTATCTTTTCAAATAGTCTATATCGTGATTTTTCAGTCGCTTTCTTCCACACCCAACTGTATTTGTTGGCATTGGCTTCAAATTTTGACCCATCTATGTAAATGTGGTTCAAGTCTACACTTTCTTCCTCAAATATTTTCTTGTTGACATCGTTAAAAATATCCTCTACAGAATCTGAAAGTACATTGTTTATAAAATTTTCAAAAGTTTTATATGATGGTGTTTCATTATCCATCAAATACATAAACCTAATGTTTGTTTTGCAATTGTCCTCAAGGTCTCGAAGTGAGATATATCTTTCCGACATAAATCCAAAAAGCACCGTTTTTAACATATCGACTGAATTATACCTGATTCGTCCCGTATAATGTTTCGGAACATTTTTCAGATACTTATTTAAATCCATTCCCTCCATAAATTTGTCAAATGTTAAAACCGGATCGTTTATGTCTAAAAAATCTGAAATAAACATTGGCAATCTGCCTTGTTTTGGTGTATAATTGTTTTTGGTGGTAATGTTTTTTGTCATATATCTATTTTACCAATTGAGTAGGAGGCTACCCATTAATTGAGTAGCCGACCTCTCACACCACCGTGCGTACCGTTCGGTACACGGCGGTTCCTTAGTTTTCACGCATTTTCAGATAATAGTCAGTCATTGAGATATATCCAAGGCTGGCTATTATTTCTTTTGTAAGCACACTGTTCAGCATTATTGCCGCTCGCCATATGCCTTTGCGGCAATTTGCCATTTCGTGTACTTTCCATTCGGGTATACCAAACTTCTTTATCATTCGGTATCTTGTTTTGACTTTCTTCCATTGTTTCCAGTAAATAGCCCTTATCTTTCGTCTCAGCCATTCATCTGTTACAATTAACAGATTCTTCATATCGGCAAGCGAGAAATAATTAATCCATCCTCTGATGAATTGTTTCAATTTCTCCGTTCTGTACTCGTTTCCCCATCCATTGCTTCTGCTTGTCAATTCTCGAAGTTTATTCTTCATCTTCACTATTGACTTTGGATGTACTCTGAAACGGCACTTGCCTTTATATCTATATAAGCTATAGCCAAGATATTTTACTTTGCTTATATGCGCAACAGTTATTTTCTTTCGGTTTACTTTTAAGAAAAGTTTACCCTCTATATATGGAACAATATTGTTTAAGGTTCTTATTGCACTTTTCTTGCTTTTGCAGAAAATCATACAATCATCGGCATAGCGCACAAATCTGTGCCCTCTGCGTTCCAGTTCCTTATCCATCTCATTCAACATAATGTTGCTAAGCAACGGGCTTAACGGTCCGCCTTGCGGCATACCAACTTCGGTCTTTTCAAACAGACCTTTGTAGATAACTCCCGCATTTAGATATTTGTGTATAAGCGATATAACTCTACCATCTTTTACGGTTCTCGATAACACTTCTATCAGTTTGCTTTGACAAACTGTATCGAAGAATTTCTCTAAATCCATATCAACTACATATACATAACCGTCATTTACATTCTTTTGGTATTGTTTAAGGGCATTCTTTGCCCCTCTTTTGGGTCTGAAGCCAAAACTGTTGTTCGAAAATTGTTTTTCATAGATAGGAGAAAGCACTTGTGTAATTGCCTGTTGTATTACTCGGTCAACTACTGTAGGTACTCCTAATTTTCGATACTCTCCCTTTGTTTCTTTGGGTATTTCTACCCTTCGGACTGGGTTAGGTTTATACTTACCTTCCTTCAACTGCTGAATTAAAGTCCCTCGGTTTTCTTTAAGATACGGCAGAAGTTCATCTACACTCATCCTATCGACACCGCCTGAGCCTTTGTTGGATTTTACCTTCTTATAAGCTGCATTGAGATTATCTCGGTGTAAAATCTTTTCCAACAGTCCGTCCGTCTGAAAATGTGCAACAATGTTGTTGTTTTCGGCAATCCTTTGACAGTCGGACACTTCTGCATACTCTTTCTGTTCCGCAGATACCATTTGCAGATAGTCCTCTATATGAAGTTGTCTGTCCTTAAATCTGTCTTTGGTTACATTCATTTACTAAACATCTCCTAAAGTTCAGTCCTTTCCATAACGTTTGCAACCATTATGGTACTATGACCTCTGCTGACTTCTCACCGTTCGTTGTTACTACAGGTTTCATATTCTATTTCCACCTGCCGATGAGACCTCCTCGGGTACTCACACATTCTTTCTCTTCATCTATCTGCTGTATTTACTATGCCTATTTCCGTGTAGTTTTCGGACTTCAACTTGTAAGGCAGTCTTATCCATAGCCATAGCCTGATACAATTTCTGTTCGTCAGACCGAAGATTTGCCACCGTCTTCCTTCAGATTCCACCTCGCGATGGACACCCTTGACTTTGGCTATATCCTTCCCACTACCGGGCGGATTCAGGACTTTCATCTGTTAGAACGTGCGCTCGCCGAGCGCACCAAAAAGAGGATTTCTGCTCATTAATTTGAGTAAAAATCCTCTTTATTTGTTAGGACTGTTTTTTCACAGCCCCATCATTTAATTTGCTCACCACTGCTTTCTATGAAATTATCAAAATCACTTTTATACAACCTATCCTGAACAACACGATATTTTTCAAATTCCGTTAATGCGTGCATTTTTGCAAGTTCAGCAGACACTTTTCCTGCATCCTTTAAAATATCTCTGTCCCAAACTCTGAGAAAGCCGTTAAGTCTTTCTTCCCAGTCTGCCATTGTCATCGGAATATGCCATTCTGCCTGCATTTCAGCCAAATCCAAATAAGCGGATACAATTCTTTCAAGCTGTCTTATTTCATTTTCCGTAAGGTAATTTTTAGCTACAACAACATCATACCTATGAATTTTTCCTGTCGGTGAACCGTCCCAGCTTGTCAGCCCCATATGTTCTTTTTCCGCATCTGCACGGTTATAAATCACCTCTGCGGCTGTTTGTCCATGTACACTGTAGTGGAGCTTATTTTGAACGGCGGCAAAAAAACGTCTTGTAGCCTTTGCAGACGAATCGTAATCCAAAGCAGTGGCATAAATATCTGTTATTTTCTGATAAAATTTACGCTCTGACATGCGAATTTCTCTGACTTTTTCCAACTGCTTCTCAAAGTATTCCTGAGTAAGTGTTGTGCCTCCGTTTTTAAGACGTTCATCGTCCATAACCCAACCTTGAATAGTATAGTCTTTTACAATTGAGTTAGCCCATTTTCTAAACTGCACCGCACGTTCATTGTTCACTTTGAAACCAACAGCAATAATCATCTGTAAATTATAATGCTTTGTATCTCTTGAAACCTGTCTGTTTCCCTCGGCTTGAACTATCCGGAAATTCCGGATAGTTGCTGTTTCTGACAGCTCATTGTCGGCATATATTTTTTTGATATGTTCATTAATCGTACGAACATTTACATCATAAAGCACAGCCATCATTTTTTGAGTAAGCCAAATATTTTCATCTTCATAACGCATTTCTATACTGTCATTGCTGTCGCCGGTCGACGCAACAAAGGTCAAATATTCAGCCGCCGAAGAACGTATTGCAGGAAACTCTTTTTTCTGTTTTTTCATTTTTTACACCTCTATTTCAGCTATAATTTTTGCTATTTCGTCCCTAAGAATCTGTTCACGGGCAACAATTTCTTCTATCTCCGCATTTAAGCCAGCCCATAGTGGAAAGCCTCTCCGTGTCAAAAATAACTCCGTCCATATCAAATATTATTCCCTTAACCATTTTGTCCTCCTCACTGCAATATATCATATATTTTCAAATAATAACAACTATCGAAATTACCGCCGGAATAACTGCTGCCAAAATCAGCGGTATTGCTCCGTCATAATAACCCAACGTGCTGTCAAGTTTATAATACAATATGTAGCATATAAGACTGACCGCCACCGCTGCAGCTGTAATTATAATAAAAACAACATCGGTAAACTTTGAAAAATGTTCTTCTGCATACAGTGCATTCAGTTCTGAAAACATCAAAACAGCCCAGCCTACTATCAAAAACAGCTCTGTTGTAACCTGACGTTTCAAAGCAACAGAAGTCAACCCGTACAAAATCAAATATGCGGCTATTCCTCCAACTAAAATAAAGCTTCCGGGCATCAATCCTGTCTGAAGCTTTAAGGGCTCGTTCCCTCTTACTATTTCGGCTATGCCTGCCAAACCGAAAACAAACGCGGGAAGCAAAAGCCACCCACTCTTCATACCTTTGACCGCTCCCGTTGGTTTAAAAGCCAAAAGCCACCATGCCAAATAAAACAAGCAGCAAATTATAAGCAAAACATTACCTGCCAGTATCTGTTTTGTCTGCTCATCTAACCGATATATCATTATAATCTCCCCTTTCATATGCAGTATCTTATCTTTTCTATAATTGATTATATCAAAGCAAACTGTCAAAAGCAACAAAATCAAAATTCTTTAAAAAATATATTTATCGGATTGACATTATACTCCTTTAGGAGTATAATTATAATGAGGGGTTGATTAAATGAAAACAGTTTACCATGGTTCTAAGGATATAATAAAAAGCCTGAGTTTGGAAAAGGCAAAAAATACAATGATTACGGGCTTGGCTTTTACTGTACGGAAAACATAGATTTAGCCAAGGAATGGGCTGTTGACAAAAACAGAAACGGCTTTGCAAACGTCTACTCAATAGACAGCGACGGCTTAACCGTTTTGAATCTTAACAGCGAAAAATATTGTATTCTTACTTGGCTTGCTGTTCTTTTAGAAAACAGAGAATTTGATATTTCCGCACCTTTAGCCCTTGAAGCCAAAGATTATATTTTGAAAAATTTTACAGTCAATTACAAAGATTATGACATATTAGTCGGCTATCGGGCTGATGACAGCTATTTTTCCTTTGCGCAGGATTTTATAAGCGGCACAATTTCCTACAGGCAGCTGAATAACGCTATGCACTTAGGCAAGCTCGGGCAGCAGTTTGTGCTTAAAAGCAAAAAGGCATTCGAAAAAAATTATTTTAAAAAAGCTGAACCTGCGGAAAATGCAGATTGGTTTAAGAAAAAGGATTTCAGAGATAAAGCCGCAAGAAGAGAATATTTTGATTTGGAAAGAAACAGACGGCGACCCGGTGATTTATACATTACAAGAATTATTGATGAGGAGATGAAAACTGATGATTTGCTCTTATGATAAAATTTATCTTGATAAAGCGAGAATTGCTCTCGGAAGAATGCTGGATTTTGCCGTTTATGATTTGCACTATGACCTTGAAGAATTTTTCAGGCTGTTTATAAGCTCCGGAACTGCCGAAAGATTTGAAAACGGAGAGGCCAATATTTTGGTTGGAAAATCCGGTATAGAACTGGCATATTTGGTTTTGGAAGTTTCCGGCATTGAAATCGAAAGAGTAACCCCCAAATATACAAGCAGCCGCAGTGAGGAATACTGGTTAGGCTGGGCATTGGCATATTATCAGTGGAAAAGAAACATATCATTTGCCGGCATTGCAAGATACATTTCTGTTAAAGAAATCCTCTCTCTTTACAACCCTTATCACGAAATGGATATAAGGCAGTTTGTTGATAAAATAGATGAAATGTATTCGGCAGCAAAAAAGGAAACGAACCTAAAAAGGCTCAGACGTGAGGCTGACCTTACCCAAAAGGAGCTTGCCGAACAGTCCGGCGTTCCTCTAAGAACACTCCAACAATACGAACAAGGTCAAAAAAACATCAATAAAGCCGCCGCCGAACAGGTCTATGCCCTTTCCAAAATATTGGTTTGCAATGTAAAAGACCTGCTTGAATAATATTGTAAATTTTCAAATTTAAAAGTCCTGCTGTTTGGAAGCGGCAGGGCTATAATTATTTCTACAATCATAAATAACCTTTCCTAAGGCTGCAATTTTACCATTCCGTTTATACCGGTACAAATTAGTGTAACTGTCGTTTCTGTTATTTCTTCAAGAGGTTCTTTC
>JAJQBF010000046.1 GCA_021203425.1 Clostridiales bacterium
TTCCAATGCCGTAAATCACCCTTATGTTTTTCTGCGGAATATACTTATAATATACATTTCCGCTTTTCTGTTTCCTGTTTTCTCGGCTTTACACTCCCTTTACAATTTAATTCAAGGTTAATTTTACTCTAAGGATTTAAAATGCTTAATAATATATAATCTATATCACAGCTAAGATAAAACTTGCCTGTGATAAGCAGGAAAAGAAATAAAGCAAACAGGAGGTATGACATATGAAGATTGACAGGAAAACAACGGCATTAACCGGTCTTACGGTTTGTATGGCTGTATTTGTATTGTGGTTCTCTGTTGCCGGCTGTTCAGCCACAACAAATGCGGCAGGAGAAATTATTTTGGCAGACGGCGCCTCGGAAGTTCCCTCAGGGGTCAGCGTACAGGGTGATATAATAACCGTTTCATTGGGAGGTTCCTACACAGTTACGGGAAGTCTTTCCGACGGAAGTATAATTATAAATTCAGGAGATGAGGTTGAACTTATTCTTTCGGGAGTAAGTATAAACAGCGCAGATTCTCCGGCTATTTACAGCCTTCAGGGTGATTTGACAATTACCCTTGCCGATGGAACGGAAAACACAATTTCCGACGAGGGGGCATATACAGAGGTAGACGCCGACGGCGAGCCTGATGCGGCGGTTTACTGTAAAGACGACCTTGTTATTTCCGGCAGTGGTACACTTAACATATCCGCAAACTATTGCGAGGCTGTAACAGGCAAGGACACAGTAACCGTAGAAAGCGGAAACATTAATATAGATTCTGTAGGCGGCGGCATAAAGGGCAAAGACAGCTTAACCGTTGACGGAGGTACATTTAACCTTACAACAACAGGCAACGGTCTTTACTCATCAAAGGGCAATGTTGTCATAAATGACGGAGATATTACAATAGTTTCCGAAGGCAAGGCAATAAAGGGCGAAACCGTTATTGAATTAAACGGAGGAACATATAACATAACTTCAACAGACGATGCAATTCACAGCAACGCAACTGTTACCGTAAACTCAGGAACCTACACAATTTCAACAGATGACGACGCTGTTCATGTGGAAACAGATCTTGTTGTAAATGACTGTGACATGCTTATTGAAAAATGTTATGAAGGTCTTGAAGGGGAAACAATTACCGTAAACGGCGGCAATGTTGATCTTGATGCCTCAGATGACGGCTTAAACGCAGCAGGTGACAATTCAAGTTCTGACGGCGGAATGAATATGGGCGGCGGAATGCCCGGTATGGGTTCCGGCGGCGGTCCCGGCGGTTCGGAAGGTTTCGGCAATTCATCAGATGATTCAAGCAGCAGTTCGGAAGGCTCTGAAAATAAAGACGGGGCTGTTCCCACAGGCTTTACAGATAATAAAGAAAACAAAGGTATAACATTATCCGACACAGAGAGTGGCTCGGCTCCCGATATGAGCGGAGAATCCAAACCCGATACGGGCAGCGGTTCGGCACCGGATATGAACGGCGGTAATGCACCCGATATGAACAGTGATTCAGCTGATGAAGGCAGCAGCAGCGAATCTTCCGGCAGATCCGGTGGCAGAGGCGGTCAGCCCGGCGGAGGTATGGGCGGCGGCCCCGGCGGTGGCGGAGGTATGATGGACTATGACGAAAACAGTTCCATTATAATAAACGGCGGATATCTTGTTGTCAGAGCAAGCGGCGACGGCATAGATTCAAACGGTGATATAACCTTTAACGGCGGTGCTGTTATAGTTTACGGTCCCGAAAGCGGCGGCGACGGCGCTCTTGACTGCGGCGGAAGTATTAACTATAACGGCGGAACACTTCTTGCCATAGGTTCCAGTGGAATGGCAGAGTCTCCCGACAGCGACGGTTCAGAATGTTATTCATTCATATATAACGGCGATTCAATTGATGCCGACACGCTTATAACAATTACAGACAGCAGCAGCGGCGAAGTGCTTATAAGTACAACAACGCCCAAGAGAATCTCCTCAATAGTTTTTGGAAGTGAAAGCCTTTCAGACGGTATGTCAGTTGAGATATATACAGGCGGAACCCTTTCGGGAACATCGGAAGAAGGGGTATATTCAACAGGCGGAACCCTTTCTGACGGAACCCTCGTTGAAACAATAACCCTTTCCGGTAAGTCAACAAGCTCCGGTTCGTCCTCATTCGGAGGTATGGGCGGCGGCGGTCACGGAATGGGCGGCGGTCATAGCAAGAGCGAAAACAGCGGAGAAACTTCCGAAAGTAAAGACAGCGCCGGCGAAAACAACGGAGAAACAGTCGGAAGTGAAGACAGTGCAAAGGCAAACAGCGGAAATGCACCGGAAGGCGGCAAACCCGGCAGCGACGGCGGAGAATCATTGGAAGGTTTCGGAAGCGGCGGCGGCAGACCCGGCGGCGGAAACCAAAGCGGAAATGAACCCGGTCAGCAACAGCAGTAAAACCGTAAAACCTTAAAAACCCCCTTGAGAGCAGTGATAAACATCTCTCTCAAGGGGGTTTATGTATTTTATCTTTCTATAAATGTTTTGACTATGTTTAAAACCTGACTTTTTTCTTTATCATTCAGCTTATAAAGATAAGAAACTATTTTGTTCATAGTTTTGTCATTGGGAATAGCCGGATTTTTATCAAAATCCGTTAAATCGGAAACAGTTGTATTAAAGCCCTGTGCAAGTTTTTCCAGTGTAACAAGGGTAGGGTTTTTCTGTCCCCGTTCAATTTGACCTATATGGGAAGGCTGCATATCACATCTGTAGGCAAGTTCCTCCTGAGATATGCCCATTTCCGTTCTCATCCTCTTAACCTTCATACCTATATTGTTTGTTTTTGCCAAAAAATCACCCCGTTTAAAATACGCTCTTTAAGTCTGTTTCGGCTGTCTGACTATATTTAAGTATAATACAACGGGAAAATTTTTCAAAATATTATAGTTCCTGTTGTTTTGAGAACAAAAGTTGATTGGATTGGATTGGTTATTATTTTACCGCAAATCAAACAGGACAGCAATACTTTCCGCTGCTGTCCTGTTTGATATACAAAGTTATAATATTATTTTTCCGAATAATCTGCTGAAACCGCTCCTACAAAGGCTGCTCTCAGCGCCGATGTGCCGCCTTCATCTGAAAAAGAGGTTATAAGACGGCTGCCGCTTTCCGTTGTTTCGCATACATTCCAATAACCGTCTAAAGCTTTTTCAAGTGTGTAATATTTGAAGTTACAGTCATTGTCAAACAGAACAACTATATAACGGCAGCTTGAAATATATCTGTCTTCGGCAAGCTCAACATAAAAGGCTGTACAGTCGGTAAAATACTGGGGAGTTGTGTTAAAATTTATATCCCTACTCAGCCGGCAGTCGTTTGTAATATAGTTTATAAAATCCTCTGAGTTTATGTCTCCCTGAAATGAACCTATTTGCTCTCCCGTTTCTTCGCTTTCAAGTATAAAGGCGGTTATATAATCGTTTAAATTGCCGTTCCATGCGTTAAGCGTATAGCTGCCCTGTTTGTTATACATATCCGTATATTGGGCTAAAATCTCCTTGCTTTCAGCCGCAAGCATTTCATAAAAATAATTGTGTTCAAAGCTGTTTCTTACTTTCTCGTGAATTTCGGCAGATTCCTCGTCCATAACACTGTAGTCAACAGGCTGAACATTAAAATTTATATATTTAAGCTCGGTCATATCAGGTGTGCATGAGGGCGTTCCCGTTGAAATCTCGTTTTCCGTATCTCTTAAGACTGTTGGTGTTGTTTTGCTTACGGTTTTGGCTTGACTGTCCCACTCTGTTTCACAGCCGAAAGCCTCGGCGGCATATCTTGCCGGAACAAATATTCTTCCCTCTGTAATTACCGGTGCAGTATCCATAACAAGCTTTTCACCGTTTATTTTAAGAATATCACTGCCTACAGTCATATTTACCATAATATTATCTTTAACTCCCGAAACGGTTTTTGTATCCTCATTCCAGTAAGCATCTGCCCCCAATGCCTCGAAAACATCTCTTACCGGCAGCATAGTCCTGCCGTCTGTAATTTGGGGTGTTGTTTCACATACAATCACTTCTCCGTCAACTTTAACGGTAATATCCTCTTCGGCAAAAACCGCCGAAGAATTCAAAGCGGCAAGCAAAAAAGCTGCCGAAATAATTTTTTTCATAACAGAAACCTCCTATTTCCTATAAGTTTGTTAATAAAATTATATTATCGGAGAAAATATTTGTCAATACTTAAAAATACCCCTTTGGTCTTAGAATTATTTCTTCATGACCAAAGGGGTATTAAATTTTACCTAATCATTTTTAATATGATTCAGGCGGATACAGTGTAGCCTGTATTGTAAATTTCTGTCCGCCTCTTAAGCCCGAAACCGTAACAACCTGGTTTGCCTCGCAAAGCTTAACCTGTTCTACAAGTTGATCGGGTCCGAAAATTGTTTCACCGTTAAATGTTGTGATTATATCTCCTGCCTGAATTCCGGCAAGATAAGCGTTTCCGCCTTCGGTTACTTCAACAACATAAGCTCCGGCTGATGTTCCGAGCTGTGAAACATATTCCGTAGGTACAGCCTGAACAGTAACACCTAAGGTAGGTGTACTTTCGCCTGTAGCAAGCTTTTCAAATATAGGTGCGGCAACATTTGAAATTATGCTGAAACCTATACCCTCTACTGTTTCGCTTGAGAATTTGGCTGTGTTTATACCTATAACCTCACCCTTTGCGTTAAAGAGGGGACCGCCTGAATTTCCGGCGTTAATTGCTGCGTCTGTCTGAATTACCGTAAGGGTTTTGCCCTGTACGTTTATTTTCTTTGAAATTGCGCTTACAATACCCGATGTTGCCGTAATGCCTTCGCCTAAAGCGTTGCCTATTGCTATAACGGGGTCGCCGTTTGAAACCGTATCGGAGTCTCCTAAGGTAGCAACAACAACCTCTGTAATGCCTGCTGCCTTAAGATCTGACGTAGTTACGGAAACAACAGCCAAATCGGCATTCTGATCCGTTCCCACAACCTTGCCCGAAAGGGAAGTACCATCGTCAAAAGCAACTGTTATGTCTGTCGCTCCGCTTATAACGTGGTTATTTGTGGCTATATAAACATTGTAGGAATCCTTTGCAAATATAAAGCCCGAGCCGCTTCCGTCAACCTCCTGTGTGCCGAAAAACCAGTCCTGTGTATAGGCAACTGTGCTTATAGCCACAACCGAGGGCTTAACAGCCTTTATAATAGCAATTCTGTTAAGTGACGCCTCATAAATACTTTCGGCCGACATTGACATAGCCTCTGCCTCTTCGCCGCTGTCAAACAGACTTCCGCCGTTTGAACTGAAATCTTCGGTTTCGGTGTCTTCGCCGGAGAAAATACTGTCTGTCTGAATTGTTCCTATTGTGCCCGATGCCGCAAGACCGAAACTTATTGAGCCTAAGCAAAGAGCCATAATAAGGATACAAATTGCAAAATTTCTGTAATAGTGGTTCTTTCTTACAGGCTTTTCTTCTTCGGAAGGAGTACCTGTGTTTACCTCAGAGCTTTCAAAATATTGATTTATAACTTCATCGGGAGTTTTGTTTTCATTTGTTTCAAATTCATTCATTTTTACTCCACCTTCTTTTTATCAGAATTCGTTATAATTTTCAAGAACAGCTGTTGTTGACATTTCTTCTCTGCCGTTTCTTACGAAGTCAATAGTAATCGAATCTCCTACGCTTAAACCTGAAATTATATTCTGAAGGTCTGCCTGTGAAGAAATGGCTGTTCCGTTTACGGCTGTAATAATATCGGTTGCTCTTAAGCCTGCTTTTTCCGCTGCACTTCCCGAGCTTACTTTCTGAATGAATACACCTGTCAGGTCGATATTATACATCTGTCTGAAGTTGTCTGTAATTGTAAAGCAAACAACACCTAGATAAGGCTTTTCAACAGTACCGTTTTCTATAAGCTGGTCGATTACGGAAACCGCTACATAAGAAGGAATAGCATATCCCGTACCTTCTACACTTTCGGAACCTGTCTTGGCTGTGTTGATTCCTATAACCTGTCCGTCTAAGTTTACGAGGGCACCGCCTGAGTTTCCGGGGTTAATAGCTGCGTCTGTCTGGAGAACGGTTAAATTGTTTCCGTCAACGCTTATGTCCTTATTCTTTGCGCTTATAATACCCATTGTAACGGATTTTCCTTCGCCTAAAGCGTTTCCGATTGCAAGAACTGTTTCGCCTATTTCCGTTGAATCGGAAGATACAAATTCAGCTGCTTTAACTTCACTTACACCTGCATCAATAAGAGCCTGTTTGCTGACCTTTATAACGGCAAGGTCGTTTTCTGCGTCCTTACCTACAAGAGTTGCAAAAACCTGTTCATCGCCTGTAATCGATACGGAAACAGATGTTGCGCCGTCTACAACGTGGTTGTTTGTGGCTATATATACATCGTCGCCGTCAACCTTATAGATTATACCGGAGCCTGAACCTGATGTTTCGTAGGTCTGGTTCCATATGTTTGTTGTATTGGCTGTCATACTTATGTTTACAACGGATGCTTCAACTGATTTGAAAACCTCTGAAATACTGCTGAAATTTGTTGTGTATATAATCGGAAGAACATCTTTGCTGCCGCTGCTGCCAAGTGTTATGTCGGCGCCGCTTGCCGCTGCAACACCGCCGTTTTTATAGAGGTAGCTGCCGGCTGCCGAGCCTGCCGTAATAGCGCAGAACACAACAGCAACACCGGCTGCAAAAGCTGCAAATTGCTTTAAGTTTTTGTTCTTCTTCTTTTCCGTTGTTTCAGGTTTAAGAAGAGCCGCTGACTTTTCGTCATAATATACCCCTCTGTTAATTCCCTCCGTGTGAAGAGATTCGCCCTGACCTGCCGAATCGGCTGCTGTTTCTTCCTTAACAGCCTCGGTAACTTCTGCTGTTTCGGCTATGGGTTTTTCTGCTCCTTCGACAGTAAAAACAGGCTTTTCTTCAACAATTTCTTCTGTTTTGCTTATTTCGCTGCCGCTGTTTTCAAATACAGAGTTTTCTGCTGTATCGCTTGCTGTATTTTCCGGCAAAATATTGTTGTTGTTTAAATTTTCGTCTTTATATTCGTTCATACCTTATTCATTCCTTTCTTAAGCTATTATAACAAGGATTTATATTTTCGAGTTTTGTCAAATCCTTTTTACAATAAACAGTATAGCACAAATGCGGAAAACTGCAATTACAAAACAATTAAATTTTTTTAATATTTTGTAATAGTTCAGCCGTGAAACGGCGCCGGCTGCATAGCAGACGCTTTGCGAGTGATTTGGCTGAACTATTGCACTTCTTTCACATTCTTTAACAAACACAAATATTTTTT
>JAJQBF010000217.1 GCA_021203425.1 Clostridiales bacterium
AATTATATACCCGCAATTCTCTTTTGTCAAGGATTTTATAAAATATATTTTTTTGTAAGTATTTCTGATTGTCAAATGACAATGCTTTGTGGTATAATTGGAAAAACATTTAAAGGAGGCAGTATATATGAACACAACACCTATCTCAAACAGACTTCACATAGGTATATTCGGAAACAGAAATTCGGGAAAATCCACTCTTATAAATGCTCTTACAAATCAGGACCTGGCTATTGTTTCGCCCTACCCCGGCACAACCGCTGACCCTGTTTCGAAAGCTATGGAACTTTCGCCTATCGGTCCCGTAGTGATAACAGATACGGCAGGCTATGACGACGAAGGAGAACTGGGAGAACTCAGAACTAAAAAAACATACAGACAGATAGACAAAACGGATATTGCCGTTTTGGTTATTGACGGAGAAAGCGGCTTTACCGAAAATGACGTAAAATTTTTGGATATAGTTAAGGAAAGAAAAATCCCCGTCATAGGGGTTGTAAACAAATATGATTTAAACCCCGAAGCTGACGGAACCGCCTTTGAAGAGAGAAAAACCGATTTTGTAAAGGTAAGCGCAGTAAATAAAGAAGGAATAGACGAACTTAAGAACCTTATTATAAAGAAATCGGCAGCCGTAAAAAAGGAAGTGTCCATAGTTGAGGGCTTAATCGAGGCGGGTGAAACAGCGGTTTTGGTTGTTCCCATAGACAAATCCGCCCCCAAAGGCAGACTTATCCTGCCCCAGCAGCAGACAATAAGGGCAATTTTAGACAAAGGTGCCATAGCCCTTACGGCAAGAGAAAAAGAACTTACGGTCGCCCTTTCCGCCCTTAAAAACAAACCACGTATCGTTATAACCGATTCTCAGGCTTTTAAAGAGGTTTCCGCCTTAACTCCGCCGGATATACCCCTTACGTCGTTTTCAATTCTTTTTGCAAGACACAAGGGAGAACTTCTCCCCCTTATAAGAGGCATAGATAAGCTGAGTTCCCTGAAAAAAGATGATAAAATTCTTATATGCGAAGGCTGTACTCATCACAGAACCTGTGACGATATAGGGACGGTTAAAATACCCAAACTTCTTGAAAAGGTTTTGGGCTTTAAACCCCATCTTGAATTTTCAAGCGGAACGGAATTCCCCGAAAATCCCGAAGAATTTTCCCTTATTATACACTGCGGCGGCTGTATGCTTAACGGAGCCGAAATGAAATCGAGAATAAGAAGAGCCGAAGAAAATGAAACGGCGATTACAAACTACGGTATGTTTATAGCATACGCAAACGGTATTCTCGAAAGAGCTTTAGAGGCTGTTCCCGAAGCACGGGAAATATATAAAAAACAATAATATGTAAAAGGGACAGGGAAAAGACACATTAAGTCTTAAAAATTCCCCTGTCCTTTAAATATGAATATATAATTTATGTAAATTTTCAAAGAAAATCGAGTAAAAGGTGTCTTTGAAAAAACTTTTTTGTTTCAGGAATGTTACATTTATATTAAATCTTAAAAAAACGGCAGACTTAAAGCCGATAATTTGTTATAATGTATTGTGATTATTAATGTAAAGGCGGTGTATAAAACAAAAAGGCTTTTACATTATACAGCTTATAAAATAAAGAAAACAGAAAATATACTGGAGGAGAAGGATAAATGAATAAAAAAATAAGAACGATATTAATTACGGCAGTGCTTTTGCTTGCGTTCAGTGTTAATGCCTTCGGCGGAAGATATGTTACATACACTCTGAACTACGACGGTTCAAGTCACAGCTATAACGCAGAAGAGGTTATTTTAAAGGTTGAGGGTGAAACTCTTACAAACCTTACAATGCCCCCTATTATTATGAACGGCTATACCCTTGTTCCGGCAAGAGAGGTTTTTGAAAAAATGGGTGCGGCGGTATCTTGGAACTCCGAGCGTGAAGAGGTTTATATTTCAGAGGGAAACAACCTTATTGTTCTTAAAATAAACTCCGAAACAGCTTTTTACAACGAAAAAGAAGTTTTACTGTCTGCTCCGGCTAAACTTATAAATTCAAAAACAATGATTCCCGTCAGATTCGTTTCCGAAACACTGGGCTACAGCGTAAACTGGAACGAAACTGAAAGAACCGTTTCAATAAGCAAAGACGGCTCACAAAGTGTAACAGAGCCTACAACCGCATCAGCAGTAACCACAACAACAGCTGCGGCAGAACCGGAAACAACGGCGGCGCCTTCGGCAGATGAATTCACACTTATAACAATAGGAACAGACACAGCCGGTCTGCCCGATGAACTTTATGACCTTACGGACGCAAGCCATTATGACGCAAACATAACCGGAATTTCACAGGCAAGTGACAAAACATATATCAAAATTTCAGCTGATAACGAAATAAGCAAGGTCGTTAAGGGAATTTATTACAGCGGAGTTTATTATTTTGATATCTATGCCGCAAAGTCTTCACAGGGCAATGTAAAAATGGCAGCCGATGTGGGGGGAATTTCAGAAATAAGAGTAGGTCAGAGAACAGAAGACAGTTATAATATAGTAAGAATAGCTATGGATACAACGGATACCGACTTTACCGTAAATATGACAGCCGACAGAAAGGCAATTTACATATTCTACCCCGAGCCTGAAATTTCAGACTATAAGCTTAAGTCAAACGAATCGGCAGACATTTTCACCGTAACAGGTCACGACCTTGTTAAACCCACGGTTTCCGAAAACAGCGAAACAATAACGGTTACATTTAAAAACACAGAGCTTTCGGCGGCAGAACAAACATTAAAGAGAAGTACAACTCTTTATGTTTCAAAGGCGGCTATAGCTGCTGAGGGTGATGATGCAGTTATTACATTTACTCTTAAAGAAGAGGCATCCTGCAGCGCTGTTTCAACGGGAACAACGGTTACCCTTACAATTGCTCCCTCGTCTTATACGGGCTTGACAGCCGACGGCAGTACTGATACAATAACCCTTACAAAGAAAAACAGCAGCACAAGCATAAGCGACATAACGGAAGAAGACGACTACAGAAATCATAAATATACTATAACTCTTCCCGGAAATTTCAGCAGTGACTACGGCTCAGGAGAATATAACTTTGAAAACTCCGAAAGACTTAACTCTATGACAGTAAAAATTTCGGGAGGAAATACGGTTTTGACCTTTGACGAAAAGGTTATTTCCGCCTTTACGATTACAGAGGATAAGAGTAATATTTACATAAACTGCGTTGACATACATGACAAATATGATAAAATTGTAGTTTTAGACGCAGGTCACGGCGGCTCCGACAGCGGCGCCATAGGCAACGGTCTTTATGAAAAAGACCTGAACCTTGACATTATACTTAAAATAAGAGATTTAATCGAGGCTGACGGAACAATCAAGGCATATCTCACAAGAGAAGACGATACATTTATAAGCCTTCAATACCGCTCCGATTTCGGAAACGAGGTTGACTGTCCTTTCGTTTCCGTACATATAAATTCAGCCGGAACAAGTACATCGGCAAACGGTCTTGAGGTTTACTGGCAGTATGAAAACACAGATGAAAACGGTCTTACAAGCTATAAGCTTGCCTCGGCTGTTTACGATAAGCTTATTGAATATTTAGACCCCGTTGAAAGAGGAGTAAAGACTTCAAATCTCCATGTTTTAAGAGAGGCCGACAATCCGTCAACCCTTATTGAAATAGGCTTTATATCAAACGCAGCAGAGGCTGCTAAAATGGGAACGGAAAGCTACAGAGCTCTTGCGGCACAGGCTATATTCGATGCATTAACAGAGGTGTTATAAATGAAAATAATATTTGCTATGGGAAATGAAGGCAAATTAAGAGAAATTAAAGCTGTTTTGGGAGAATATTTTGAAATTGTTTCCTCAAAAGAGGTGGGAATAAAAGGAGAGGCAGAAGAAACCGGCAAAACATTTGAGGAAAACTCCAAGCTTAAAGCGCTGTATGTTATGAAACAGACAGGCTGCCCTGTTTTGGCAGACGATTCAGGTCTTGAAATAGATTTTTTGGGAGGCAAGCCCGGGGTTGAGTCAGCAAGATTTATGGGGCATGACACCTCATATGATATTAAAAATTCGGCAATTTTAGATTTGCTTTCCGATGTTCCCGATGAAAAAAGGGGGGCAAGGTTTGTCTGCTGTATAACAGCGGCAATTCCCTCGGAAAGCGGCGAACCCGAAATTTTACAGGCAACAAGAACTATGGAAGGATTAATAGGAAGGAAAATCGCCGGAAAAAACGGTTTCGGCTATGACCCTATATTTTTCCTTCCGGCTTACGGAGTAACCTCGGCTGAAATTTCTCCTGAGGAAAAAAACAAAATAAGCCACAGAGGAAAGGCACTTCGGGCTATGAAAGATTTACTTCTTGGGAGGTTTAATAAATGAAGATAATTGTTATGTCGGATACTCACGGTATGATATCAAATGCCGAGAAAGTTTTGGAGGATTTTAAGCCGCAGATTGACGGCTTTATGCATTTGGGAGATCACTATGACGATGCACAGCTTTTAAGGCGGAAGTTTTCCAAGATGAGGTTTTGGTCTGTCAGGGGAAACTGCGACTTTGTTACTGCCCCCACACACATAATAGGTGAGCTCTCAGACCACAGAATGTATATATGCCACGGTCACAGAGAAGACGTAAAATATGACAGGCTGAGACTTGTTTATAAAGCCGCCGAAAATGACTGTGATATTGCCCTTTATGGGCATACCCATGTACCTGAGATTGATTTTTATGACGGTGTTTTGATTTTTAACCCCGGCAGTCTTTCACTGCCCAGACAGGGGCTTACAAAAACTTTCGGGCTTTTAGACATAACTGAAGACGGTATAGGGACAGCTGTTTACGGCATATACAAAAACAAATATAAGAGGTTGGAATATGGATATTATTAAAAAATTATGTGATGAATTTAAGTTAAATACAACACAGACGGAAAATACCGTTAAGCTTATTGACGAGGGAAACACAATTCCCTTTATAGCCAGATACAGAAAGGAGCTTACAGGCTCTCTTGACGATCAGGTTATAAGAGAACTTTACGACAGACTTATAAGCCTGAGAAATCTTGACGAAAAGAGAGAGTCTGTAAGAAAGCTGATTGACGAACAGGGAAAGCTGACAGAAGAAATCGAGGCAGCTCTTGACAAGGCGGAAACAGTTACGGAAATTGACGATATTTACCGCCCATACAGACCAAAGAGAAGAACAAGAGCCTCCATAGCAAAGGAAAAAGGTCTTGAAGGACTTTCTTCCGTTATACTTTTGCAGAATACCAACAAAGAGCTTGAGGTTTATGCAGAGGAATATGTAAGTGAAGAAAAAGATGTAAAATCCCCTGCCGAGGCTTTACAGGGAGCAAAGGATATTATTGCGGAAATGATTTCGGATAATGCCGATTACAGAGCTGCTATAAGAGAAATGACAGAGAAAAAAGGTGTTATATCCTCCGCTGCCTCTAACAGTGAAGAAAAAAGCGTTTACGAAATGTATTATGACTTCACCGAGCCGGCGGCAAAAATAGCCGGACACAGAATTTTAGCCTTAAACCGAGGTGAAAAGGAAGGCTTTTAAAGGTTTCCGTTGAGGCTCCTTCCGAAGAAATTTTAGCGTATTTGGAAGGACAAATCATAACCTCGGAGAATATATATACGACTCCTGTTTTAAAGGAAACAGCGGAAGACGCTTATAAAAGACTTATCGAACCTTCAATTGAAAGAGAAATAAGAAATCTGCTTACTGAACGAGCAAGCGAGGGCGCCATAAAGGTTTTTGACGCCAATCTTCGTCAGCTTCTTCTTCAGCCCCCTATTAAAGATAAAGTCGTTATGGCTCTTGACCCGGGCTACAGAACAGGCTGTAAGACGGCTGTTGTCGACGGAACCGGAAAAGTTCTTTCAACGGGAGTAATCTACTGTACAAAACCCCATTCGGAGAGGAAAATTGCCGAGTCGAGAAAAATTGTAAAAGACAAAATTGAAAAATTTAACGTAGATATAGTTGCAATAGGACACGGAACGGCATCAAGAGAAACAGAGGCCTTTGCCGCCGACATAATAAAGGAAACAGGCAGAAAAGACCTGTGCTACGCTATTGTAAACGAGGCAGGCGCTTCGGTTTATTCCGCCTCAAAATTAGGCGCACAGGAATTCCCCGATTTTGACGTTTCAATCCGTTCTGCTGTTTCTCTGGCAAGACGTCTTCAGGATCCTCTTGCGGAGCTTGTTAAAATCGACCCTAAGAGTATAGGTGTAGGTCAATATCAGCATGATATGGACAAAAAGCGTCTTGACGAGTGTCTGGGGGGAGTTGTGGAAAGCTGTGTAAACTCTGTAGGGGCAGACCTTAATACTGCCTCGCCGTCACTTCTTTCTTATGTTGCCGGTATAAGCTCGGCTGTGGCAAAAAACATAATAGCCTACAGAGAGGAAAACGGAAAGTTCAAAAACCGTAAGGGACTTCTTAAGGTTAAAAAACTAGGTCCCAAGGCATATGAACAGTGCGCCGGTTTCTTAAGGATAACAGACGGTGATGAAATTTTAGACAACACCGGAGTTCACCCTGAAAGCTACGGAGCCGCAAGAGAGATTCTCAAAAAAATCTCCGCTTCCGATGACGATATAAGGCATAACAGAGTTAAAAACATACATAAGCTGATTAATGTCGGCAGAACCGCCAAAGAGCTTGAAATAGGCGAGCCTACCTTAAGAGACATACTTTCCGAGCTTGAAAAACCGGGACGTGACCCAAGAGACGATATGCCTAAGCCCATACTTAAAAGCGATGTTTTGACTATGGACGATTTAAAAGAGGGTATGGTTTTAAAGGGAACAGTCAGAAATGTTATTGATTTCGGCTGTTTTGTGGATATAGGTGTTCATCAGGACGGTCTTGTTCACATATCCCAAATTTCAAATAAATATATTAAACACCCCCTTGAGGCTGTAAAGCTGGGGGATATAGTAGACGTTAAGGTTTTGTCGGTGGATAAGGAAAAAGGCAGAATTTCACTGACAATGAAAATATAAAAACTGCCAAGCTGAAGAAAGACAGCTTGACAGTAAGACAACGGTTTAAATCGTGGGAAGTCAGTCTTTATATTCAAAGCTTGCACACTCTGTGTCACACTTTTCCTTTGAACAGTCACACTCACTTCCCACCTTGATTCCGTCTAAAGTACAATACTGACGGCTGTGATCGTGAAATCTGCATGAGTCAACATTGCATCTTATTGCTGTATTGATTTCACTCATATTATAATCCTCCATAAATATAAATTAGGG
>JAJQBF010000016.1 GCA_021203425.1 Clostridiales bacterium
TGTGGTGATTTTTTGAAAATTTTACTTGACAAAAGGTCACTTCATAACAGGTGAGGTTAAAAATAAATGACTGAAAAAATGTTAAGAGATTTTTGCAATTTCGGCTTGGATTCAGGGCTTTTTGATACTTTGAGGAAAACACTGGCAAACTACAATCCGACGGCGAACAGTACCATAGTGGGCATTATGCAAAGCAGCGTTTTTGGTGTAGGTGCGTCTATGCTTACACTATTTATGCTTTTGGAGCTTGTCTCCCTAATTAACAGAGTTGACAGCGGACAGGGTTTGAACGGTACGAAAATACCGGCAAATGCTTTGATAAAATTTGCGGTTTTGTCACTCTTTTATTGTAACATACCGAAAGTCATAAACGGCATAGAAACTGTCGGAGTTTACATTGCTTCAAGCTTGGGTTCTGTTATCACATCTTCCGGCGGTATGGGAATAACAGAAGCGGACGTAAACACAATGGTTGATGCTATGAATGACATCGGCATTGTTGAAAGAATTTTTACCATTATTGTTTTGCTTCTGTGTTGGCTCATAATGAAAGTTGTACAGTTCATACTTTCTGTTACGGTGTTGTTCAGAATGGTAGAAATGTGGTTAATGCTCTTGTTTTCGCCTATTCCACTTGCTTGTATCGCAAGTCAGGAGTTCAAACAAACTGCAATAAATTTCTTAAAATCCTATGCCGCCATAAGTTTGAGAGGAGCCGCAATTATAGGCTGCTTTATTATTTACTATGCTTTGGTCGGCAGCAGTATCGTAGCATACGATTCGTCGATGGATATAAACGATTTTATAGGCGGCTTTCTCATTGATAACCTACTGTATGTAATTGTACTTGGCGTATCGGTATTTTCAAGCGGCAAAATCATAAATAAAATTCTCGGAGTTTTCTAAGAAAGGAGTAAAATTTTATGGCAATAGAGGTAAATGTACCGGATGAAATAACAAACTATAAGGAAAAAATTATTGCAGGACTGTCTTTCCGCTAGCTTCTTTTTGGTGGCATAGCTTTAGGGCTTGGAGTGCCTACCTATATATTATTATCCGTAAACGGTGTAGATGATTATATAACAATGCTTGCAACTATGCTGCTTGTTGTACCGCCCTTTTGCTTGGGGTTTGTAAATATAAAAGGCTATCGCTTTGAAGTTTATGCCAAAATCAAGCTGCGGAGTTTATTTGTAAAGCAAAGCCGACCATATGAAACAGACGTTGAAGCTAATCTTTTACCCATAGAGGTTGAAGAATTTAGACCTCGGATACAAAAGATGATTAGGGAGAAAGAGCAGGCAGAAGCGGAAATGAAGATGAAAGAAATCGAAAATAATAAAGGAGGTTTTTTATCGATTGTTATTTGTAAAACCAAAAAATTCATCAGGCGAAAAGAGCCTGAAAAAGAAGAAAGGAAGAAAGCTAAAACCACAAAAAGAAAAACAAGAAACAGGAATTACCCCGAATCAGACCTTATCGAAGTCCGAGAGAAAAATTCTGAAAGAAAAAGAAAAGCAGCGGCAAAGGCTATTAAAGCAGCAAAGAGAGCAGATAGAAGCTCAAAACCAAAAGAAGAAAAAACAGCTTAAAATCGAAGCCGCTCCTAAGAGCAGTCAGACCACGCTCAAATATAAAAAGATGTTTCAAAACGGTATCTGCCAAGTGTCGGAAAACTATTTTTCCAAAACCTTGAAATTTTCGGATATAAATTATCAGGATGCACAAAGAGATGACCAGGTGGATATTTTCAGCAATTACTGTGAAATTTTAAGCTATTTTGACCCAAAAATCAATGTCCAAATCACAGTACATAATCGAAAAATTGACATAGAATCGTTTAAGAAGAATATGCTCATTCCCGACAAACAGGACGGCAAAGACGAATACCGTCACGAGTATAATAAAATGCTGCTCGACAAGGCTATGCAAGGGCAGAACTCCATTATGAGGGAAAAATACATTTCATTTGGAGTAGAAGCCGAAAGCTATGATGAAGCATATCCATCTTTGATGAGAATTGAAACCGATGTTACAAACAGGTTCAAGGCACTGGGCTGTGACGTTACAAGCTGCTCCGGGCAGGAGTGTCTAAACCACATGAACAGTATATTGAACCCCGATGAACCTTTGCAGTTTAATTATGACTACCCTGTCGGTTCGGGATTGGAAACAAAGGACTTTGTATGTCCTTATTTTTTGATTTCAAGCCCGGTTCAAAAATGACTTATTTTGAATTTGGTGATTATTTCGGACAGGTGCTGTTCATAAAAATATTTCCGTCGGTAATGAGTGACGAGTTATTGAAAAATTTATCTGATATTCCTTGTAATACCACTATTTCCGTCCATACTAATTCCACAGACAACAGCGATTCTTTGGAAATGGTTAAGAGTAAGCTCGCTTATATGGAGAGCGAAAAAGCCGCAAGGCAGCAAAAACTGCTACAACAAATGCAGGATCCGGATATGATTCCTCAAGACTTGAAAAGAAGCATTTCACAAACAAACAGCCTTATAAGTAATATGCAGAACAATAATCAGCGGCTTTTTAAGGGGATAGTGATAGTTTTTACTTCCGCACGAACGGAAAAGGAATTGTTTGAAAATGTTCAAAAGCTGATGGGTGCCGCACGTTCACTCGGCTGTGAGCTTGCTCCACTTGCCTTACAGCAGGAAGCCGGACTTAATGCCACTTTGCCCTTTGCAAAGTGTGATATTGAAATCAGAAGAACACTGACAACTGCGACACAGGCTATTTTGATACCATTTACGTCACAGGAATTGTTTGATTCGGGTGGAATGTATTACGGCTTGAATACATTGTCGAGGAACTTAATAATCCTTGACAGAAAAGCACTTAAAAATCCCGCCGGGTGGGTTTTGGGTACTCCCGGTTCGGGAAAGTCTTTCGCTACAAAGAGAGAATTATTGAATATTTTACTTAACTACCCAAACGATGAAATCTTGGTTATTGACCCCGAAAGTGAGTACGCAGTGTTAGCACAAAATTTCGGAGGTGCGGTCATAAAAATCAGTTTGGACACTAAAACTTATTTTAACCCGTTGGATATTACGCTCGACTATAGCGGCGGCGATGATGACAAAGCAAGCGAAAGTCCTATTGCTTTCAAAACAGAATTTATGTTTTCTTTACTTGATGTAATTCTGCAAAAAGAGAGAAGCACAGGCTTAAGCGGTGCGGAGTGTACCCTTGTTGACCTTGTGTTACGCAGATTATATGAAAGCTACTTTTCAAAGCCCGATTCGGTAATGCCCACTTTAATGGATTTTCGTGAAGAACTTAAAAAGATACAAGAACCGGAATTGCAGGCTGAAAAAGAAAATTTACTTAAAATCATTGGTCTTTATACAACAGGCTCATTTAACCTTTTCGCCCACAACACAAATGTGGACGTAAACAACAGATTTGTAGTTTTTGACATAAAAGACCTCGGCGACCAAATAAAAACACTTGGTATGCTTGTAGTCCTTGACCAAATATGGAACAGAGTTGCGAGCAATCGTTTAATGGGTCGCAACACTTGGATAGTAGTTGACGAAGCTCACTTACTTTTTAACAATCAATTTTCGGCTCAGTTTTTAAAGAGCCTTTGGAAACGTGCAAGAAAATACGGTGCTATCTGCACAGGAGTTACGCAGAACGTGGGCGACCTGTTGGATAGTGAAATCGCAAGTAAAATGCTTGACAACTCAGAATACATAATGATGCTGAACCAGTCCCCAGCAGACAGGGCAAAGTTAGGAAAAATCTTGAATATAAGCCAAAATCAGCTTGGTTATTTATCAAATGCCGCATCGGGTTCGGGACTGCTTTGTGCGGGAAACGCAATTATACCTTTTGACGATAAATTCCCCACGGGTACAAAATTATACGCAATGCTTACTACGAAGCTTGAAGAAGTTATGGAACTGCAAGGCAAAAACACTGCCGCAACGTCCTAACTTCTTTTTTTTATATATACAGCTTATAAAAAAATTTTTAACCTTTAAAGGAGGATACATATTATGAAGATACGTGTAGAAAAAACTCACAATTACACAGTAATGAGCAACTATCACCTTTTTGACAAAAGGCTGTCATTTAAGGCTAAAGGTCTTTTATCCTTTATGCTTAGCGTTCCCGATACTTGGGAATACTCTGTAAAAGGGCTTGCCACAATGGCAAAAGACGGTGTTGACAGCGTGTCAACTGCATTAAAGGAAATTGAACGCTACGGATATGTTTCACGCAAACAGATTCGCAGCGAAAACGGATATTTTAAAGAGGTTGAGTACACAATTTATGAAAAGCCCGTAAACGGCTTTGAAGATAATACTGTATCCTCTGAATGTGAGCATTGTGAACCTAAACGGGAAAATCCCGAACAGGCTGAAAGCTGCCAAACAACTGGCTCACAGCCGATTCGGGAAAATCCTGTTTCGGTTAAATCAGAGAGAAAAAATAATAAAGATAAAAAATCATTTTCGGAAAACCCGAATCAGGACACACCGACATCGGAAGAACCTATATCGGATAACCCGATGTCGGAAAATCCGGTATCGGAAAACCCCGCACAAATAAATACTAATAAAAGTAAAGTATTAACTGAAGTAAATATTAATCCTATCATATCTTATCAAAAGAATAACGATAATGATACGATAGGAGAAGATTATCAAGCCTATGAAGAAATCATAAAAGATAATATTTGCTATGAGGACACAGTTAAGGCTCAATGCTCCGATAAGGAAATGGAACAGGTGGATTTTATGGTTCAGCTTATGGCAGAAACTATGGTTTCTACGGCACCAACTATCCGTATTGGCAAAAACGATTTGCCCATAGAACTTGTAAAAAGCCGTTTTATGAAAATTTGGCATGAGGACATTTTTGCCGTTTTGCAAGGTGTCAAGGAAGCGAAAACCAAAATCACATATTACAAAAATTATTATTTAACAGCACTTTATTATGCAGACCATACGGAAAATATAAAGGTTCAGCAGATTTTTAAAAACGGTTATGAAGCTGAAATGCCTGCAAATAAGCCGAAGACCGACGGTTTGGGCAGTAAGGTAATTGACGATACGACACTCGAATTATTATTACGGGATATGGAGGAACTGGACGAATGATTTTTATTTTAGGCTTCGTGTGCGGAGCATTATGCGGCGGCAGTGTGGGGTATTTCGCTTTTGCTTTGGCAAGTGTATCAAAGGGCGAGTATCCGAAAAACGAAAAGAAAGATGAGGTGTGAAGCTATGAATTACGGCAATATTTTTATAATCGAGACAAACATAATTAACCTGAAAGGCAGAGAAGTCAGAGGATTTTCAGCAGCAAAGGAGGCATTTCGTGAGGAATGCGAAAAGCATTTTTTGAATAAGCCGCCATCAGACATTATGGTTCTATTATGGCAGAGGTATGACATTGGTGAAGAAAGTATCGTTGACTTTATGGACAGTGAAAAGTGAGCAAGGCTGAAAGTAGGCTGAGAAAGGACGGTGATGTGGTCATTTGAAACAAGAACCAAAAAGCAATAGCAGCTTCGGCGGTGTTGTCAGAGAAAAAGGGAATATTATCAACAAAGCTTTTGTGAATGAGCAGGGAAACATAGTTAATCAAAGTCAGATTTCCGAAAGCCAAAAGCAGCTTATGAGAGATGATTCGGGGCTTGAAGCTGTCATAAAAACACCTGTGGACAGCAAAAATCAGATTTTCGGAGATAATCAGCCTGTTTCAACACAGCAACAGGAAAATCCTTATAGCGAAAACAATGTGAAGTCTGATAATAACATCGGTGACGGCACACCGAAAAATCAGTCTGAACAGGCGAAAACACAGGAGTATGATATATCTCAGCAAAGCTACTCCCCCGGCTATAAGAATTATGCAAACAGAATTAAGTTTGAGGCTATTCAAAATCAACAGAATGAACAAACGGAGCAGGAGACAGAATCTGAGCATGACAATGTTATAAAATACAGCGATAAGCCTGTGATTTTAGGTCAAAATGATATTTTGCCGGAACAGCAGCAAAATACTTTTTCACAGCAAGCTGACTATATCAACTACGGTATTCCGAAAACTGAAAACAATGCGGAAAAGCAAAATGAAGCCGATACATACGGAAATACAGACAATTATAACAATTCCCGAAAATCCGAAACGCAGCCGGCAGAAAGCTATGATTATAAAAGACCTTATGTTTCTTCCGCAAAACAAGGCTATGCTGGACAGGTAAAAGACTGTTACGAAACAGCCGCCAAAGGTATGGTCAAAAAATATGACAACACAAGGTCGGTTATTAACAATACGGATAATCTACCAATTGTCAATAAGACTGACAATATAGCAAACATAAGAGAAAAACCAACTGACATTTTATCGGGATTGAAAGATAGTGACAAGCCCGCAATTGAGAGCAAGCCAAACAGTAAGAAAAAATCTGTAAAACAATCTCAAAAAGAGAATAAACTTTCACAAAGTCAGACGGAGTATCAAACTGAAAGATATTCCGAAAAGCAGTCTGAAAACGGTACTGCCTATACTTCTTCACCAAAACAGGGTTACAGTAGGCTTGTTCAAAACCATCAGCGTGAGGGTGTAAAGAATATCTTAAAAGAGCAAAGCGATAATGCTGTCATTCGTGAAGAAAGTGCTGCTCCGATTTTACAGCCTTCTGAAAATGCCGAGTTTATAAAAATTTCTGATTATGATACTTCAATAGGCGTAAATGAGCAAAATAATAATTCGGCTGACAAAAGTTTTACAAATAATTTAAAGCATAAAATAAACCATATCGGTAAAAAATCTGCTGTTGATAACCAAACAAAAGCTAATGATGTTGATATACCGGATGTTGTGTTGTCTGAGAACAAAGTTTCGGAAATTGATAAAACGGCGGACATTCCTAATGAGCCTTTTACATATCGGGAGAATGAACCAAGTTACATAAACAGCAAAGCCGAAAATGTAACCTCTGACATCAGAAAATTAAGCGTTGACAACGATATTGTAAAGGCTGATTACAGCAGTTCTGTTGTAAAAAGTGCAAAAGAGCTTGTTAATGAAAAAAGGATTGCCGAAGTTGCTAATCCAATGGAGGGACGGTCAGACTTTTCAAAAACTGCTCATAAAAAAGCTGTTAGGGAATATCAAAAATCCGTTATCAATGATAATAATAACAATTTTGTCGAATATAAAACGGACAGCAAAACAGAGGTTATTTCCGAAAAAACTGAGGATTACGAAAATATTATTGTTAAACCTATTG